>JALNWK010000002.1 GCA_023230925.1 Limnochordia bacterium | reverse complement strand
GAGCTCAAATCGATTAATTGTCCAAGTAGGTGGCTCAACTTTGAGCGTGAAGGTGGCTCAGTTTTCACCGAGAGGGTGGCTCAACTCAAACGGAATGATGGCTCTGAGTGAGCGCAGTATTCACTTTCGTTGAGCCTGTGAATTGGGATGCGTTTGTGGTCACAGGTCTAAGCATATTTTCTTGAAGATATGGCAGCATCACAGCTTGATTTTCCACTACCCGTTTAGGAGAAGGTCCAGGTGACCGGGTACCACTCTTTCTGTAGCACGGGTGTGCATTACTGTTCTGTGTTACTCTGGAAAAAGGTAGCAAGAGTCCCCTTAGAATGAACGAGAACGTATATTGGCTGCGGCATAGGCACAAATAGATCGGCAGGAAGGGCCTATGCTGCGGGGTACGCAGAACAAACGGAACCGAAAGAAGTGGCCATTTTTGGCAAGGTAGTCTTTATCTTAGTTTACGTAAGAGCTGGTACATGGGCTCAATCCGATGGTGTTTACTGCTGTGCAAAAACACCGTAAATCCGGGATCGGCTTTCGGTAAACCCATTTTTCCCTAAAGGCGAACCTGGTTGGGATATCTATTCTTTCGTTTAAGTATATCCGTCTTGGGTAAAATACGAGTGTGGTACGATAGTTTTGCCCTGAAGGAGGTGCAATAGGTGGCGATCTGGAAATGTACCAGTTGCGGGTGTGAAAAACCTGGACGAAAGCCTGCCAAGTGCCCGGACTGCAGCTCCCGGGATACGTTTGTAAGATCGAAGAATAAGTAAGGATTGGCATCCTTCGCCGATTAGGGTGAAGGATGCCCCTTTTCCAGCCCCCTGCGATTGAACCAGAAAAAAGGAGTACCCTTAGGATAGGTGGAGTTAATGGACATGTTACTACCAATTATCCCTCTGGACACTACCACATCTGGTATCATACAATTGACTTAGCACTACATATAGTATGTTTGGGGGCGTTCATAAGTGGTTCAACTATCCAAAAATGCCATTACAGTCTTAGAACGACGATATCTAAAACGCGTTGGTCAGGATATAGTCGAGACACCTGAGGAGCTTTTCAGGCGGGTGGCGGATAACATAGCTGATGTGGAGCACAGGGTCTATGGTGTCAGCAAAAAGGCGGCAGCGGCCCTAAGTGAAGAGTTCTATGCCATGATGACTTCCTTGGAGTTTCTACCTAATTCACCCACCTTGATGAATGCGGGGAGAGAGTTGCAGCAGCTATCGGCCTGCTTTGTATTGCCTATTGAGGATTCCATGGAAAGCATATTTGAGACCCTCAAGAATACTGCCCTTGTGCACAAAACCGGAGGGGGTACCGGTTTTAGTTTTTCCCGCTTGCGCCCCCGTAATGATCTGGTGGCCACCACCGGGGGGATCGCCAGTGGTCCCATCTCTTTTCTGAAAGTCTTTGATGCCAGTACCCAAGCCGTCAAACAAGGCGGTACAAGACGGGGAGCTAATATGGGTATCCTCCGGTGCGATCACCCGGACATCCTCGAATTTATTACCTGTAAGAGAGATAACGAGGATATTACTAATTTCAACCTATCCGTAGGCTTAACCGAAGAATTCATGAAGGCAGTTATTGCCGATGAGGAATATGCTCTGAACAATCCCCGGGACGGTAAGGTAGTCCAGATGATCAAAGCCAGAGAGGTATTTGACCTTATCGTTGAAATGGCCTGGGGCAACGGCGAGCCAGGAATCGTCTTCTTGGACCGGATTAACAAGGACAATCCGACACCTCATATTGGTGAGATTGAAAGCACAAATCCCTGTGGGGAACAGCCCTTATTGCCCAATGAGTCCTGTAATCTCGGCTCAATTAACCTTGCCAAAATGGTCAAAGATGGTTCCATAGATTACGATAAACTTGGACAAACCGTACATCTGGCTGTTCATTTCCTAGATAACGTGATCGATGCCAATAAGTATCCTCTGCCGGCGATCGAACAGATGACCAAGGCTAACCGCAAGATCGGCCTTGGCGTGATGGGCTTTGCGGAAATGCTTATCTATCTAGGTATCCCCTACAACTCCGAGGAGGCGGTAGAAACCGCCCGAGAAGTAATGCGGTTTGTTCGCGATGAAGGAAGGAAGGCATCAAGTGCCTTAGCAGAGAAACGGGGGGTATTTCCAAACTATCCAGGCAGTGTCTTTGATACCCCCGATGGCCCCAAACTGCGTAATGCCACCATCACTACCATTGCACCTACGGGTACCATCAGTATTATCGCTAACACCTCAAGCGGCATTGAACCCCTATTTGCCCTAGCTTTTACCCGGCACGTCATGGATGATGACAGACTAACTGAGGTCAATGAAGTCTTTGCCCAGTTTATGAAAGACGAAGGCCTCTATAGTACCGAACTGATTGATCAAGTGGCCAAGACAGGTTCTATTAAGGATATCGAAGAGATCCCCCAAAGGCTCCGTCGGTTGTTTGTCACAGCCCATGATATTTCTCCCGAATGGCACATTCGAGTACAGGCTGCCTTCCAGGAGTTCACCGATAATGCTGTGAGCAAGACGGTGAACTTTGCCAATGAAGCCACCAAAGATGACATTCGCAAGGTATTTGTCCTTGCCTACGAACTAGGATGTAAGGGTGTGACGGTCTATCGGAGTGGTAGCCGTGAGTCCGAGGTTCTGGTAAAGGGTAAAGACAGCAAGCAAGAGCCAGCGACCCAGCAGAAAGCCGGGGCCAAACCCCGGAAAAGGCCCAATGTGACCCTAGGGTGCACCGAGAAGATCCGCACCGGGTGTGGGAATCTTTATGTAACAATCAACAGGGACGAAGAAGGTATCTGTGAGTTATTTACCGCTATCGGTAAGGGTGGCGGGTGTGCCTCTGCTTTGTCCGAGGCCATCGCCCGTCTAGTTTCCTTAGCCCTTCGGGCAGGAGTGGAGCCCCAGGAGATTTACTTCCAGTTACGGAGTATCCGGTGTCCCAATCCCGCATGGCAGGGCCAAACCCCAGTCCTATCATGTCCCGATGCAATTGCCATTGTGTTGCACCATTACCTGAAACTGGAAAACGGGGAAGAAGCTGCGGCAGCTAGCATGGAGGATGTAGATAACCGGATGGGGGCTTGCCCTGAATGCGGTGGACATGTCAAACATGAAAGTGGTTGTGTGACTTGTATGGCCTGTGGCTATACCAAATGTGGATGATTAAAAGCAGCCAGGGAGTATTCCCTGGCTCCCTTTTACATGACTCCCAGTCGAGAAAGCAATGCCGCTGCTAGGTGCAGCTTGGCAAAGTCTCCTAGTGCTGCCCAGTCTTCATTGGCAGCGGCATTAACCATTTCCTCAGGTAATTTGAGGTTATCTCCCACCGTCTGGTAGATCTCCTTTTTTGCGGTCTGCTCTAGGGCTTCCCAATCCTGATTCTGTAGTTGACTAACTTCCTCTTTGGGGAAACCCAGTTCAGTTAGTTCGCTAAAAATATTACTGGAAAGATTGCCGGCCATTCCCTCCAAGGCTTGGTCCCAATTACCGCTTACTAGCTCACTAACCTGTGTGGGTGTTAATATTCCCTGGGTCATCCCCGATACCCGGCTGAGCAGATCCTGGGGTGTGATGATCCCGAAGGCCTTAACTACCTTAGTCTGACCAAACCGATCCTCCACAGCATAGATCTTGTCTTGCTTCTTGAGGTTCTGTAGATCAGTTTGGGCGTTGTTTCGATAAACCAGGGTCTGGGGCGAAATGCTTACCTGGGCCTCTTCGCCTTCTCTGGTAGTAACGGTGATGGTGCCGCTTCCTTGATCCATCTCTTTGATCTCTCCGTGGATTGGTCGCAGCTGCCTAACATTGTTCAACATAGCCGCGGCCTCTGCCCTTGTTAGAGGCAGGTCCGGCTGAAAACGTCCTACAAAGGTAGGAGGCAGGACTCCCAAAACATCGGCTATTTTCGCCTGGCGGAAGGCAGAATGACTTGGATCTAGATCAACGAAAATAGAGGTCTGCTGTTCGGTGTCTGTCTCGTCTGCAAGCCCTAGTTTGAAGCATCCGTTGATCATGGACACGGCCTCTTGTCGTGTAATGGCTTCGAAGGGCCTAAACTGTTCCTTCGTATTACTTAGCAGTTCCTCTTGTGCAAGCCCGGCGATAAGCTTGTGATCTGGATGCTCCTTTGTATCCACAAAACTGCTATTACTAGAAGGAGCAACATTCAGGGCCCGGGCTAGGGCCCCTGCGAGATCCCCTCTGGTAATTGGTTGATCCGGGTAGAATTGTCCCGGGGAGACCGGGGTTAAGATCCCGGACTCGATGGCTTCAGTAATATACATCTTGGCCCAGTGGTCAGCATAGTCCACGGTGCTTTCCACTAATTCGTCTGCACTGGCCAAGCTGCTGGTTATGATTAAGATAATGCATATTAGAAATAGGCTTAGCTTGCGCAATCCTTAACACTCCCTCTAATCGGATTAAAACATATTACATAATTCAGTACTATACATTGAATTCCTTGCAGTACTTTCCGGTACAGAAGTTGCATTGCGCCATCTTGACCATATTTCGGCAGGATTGGCGGTAAGGGGGGCATACTGTCAACTGTACCAGAACTCTGGTATAATAAAGGCAAACAGCAGAGAGGATCATTGATAACATGGATGAAGCAAGACCAAAGAAGAGTTTTATGCTGATAGACGGGCATAGTCTAATCCACCGGGCGTTTTATGCTATTCCCCTTCTCACCAATGCTAAGGGTGAGCCTACCAACGCAGTGCTCGGATTTACCCGGATGCTTTGGCGCCTTCTTGATGAGTACAAGCCTGGTGCGATCGCAGTAGCCTTTGATCATCATGGCCCGACCTTCAGACATGAAGCCTATGAAGATTATAAAGCTAATCGAAAAGCCACGCCAGAGGAATTAAGACCTCAGATTGGGTTGGCCAAGGAAGTTGTTGCTGGCTTTGGCATACCTATCCTGGAGGTCAGTGGCTTCGAAGGCGATGACTTGATCGGGACTGCGGCCAAAAGGGCCAGCAAACAGGACTTTGAAGTCTTCTTGGTCACGGGGGATAAGGATTGTCTTCAATTGGTCAATGATTCCGTGAAAGCGCTCCTTACCCGCAGGGGAATTACCGACATGGAGCTTTTGGACTCTGAGGGGGTAAAGGAGAAACTAGGGGTACTTCCAGTTCAGGTAGCGGATCTTAAGGGCCTCATGGGAGATCCCAGCGATAATATTCCCGGTGTGCCGGGTATCGGGGAGAAGACCGCGGTGAAACTGCTAAATCAATATGCGAATATTGATGAGATTATCGCGCACCGGGAGGAGCTTTCACCCCGGGTACGAAAAAACCTTGCAGAACATGAAGATCTGGCCAGACTGAGCAAGGAACTGGCTACGATCGATACAGATGCCCCCTTTGAACTGGATCCGCAGGAATGCTGTTGGCAGGGAGAACCGGACTATGACAGACTCCGGGAACTGTTTATTCGCCTGGATTTCAATGTTCTTCTGGATCTGCTTCCCCAACAGGAGGAGAGTGCCCAAACCACACTGTTTTCAAGTCCGGCGGTTCCAAGCCTTGAGGTTTTGATGACGGAACAAGACAAGAGTAAAGCGGCCGCTAGGCTAGAAGGAGCAGAGGAGTTGTTTCTTGACCTCCTTTGGCAGGAGCGACCAGGTCGTGGTATTTGGGATAGCTATGTGGGGGGAGTGTCCTTTGCCATTGCCAACCAGATCTTCTTCTGTCCTTTGACTGGCCAGGGGAGTCTATCTGAGCAACTTGGTCCCCTGACTGAGGTGCTTGAGGAAGGGAATACCAAGTACTGCCATGACTTAAAGAGTATCCTTCTCATATTAAAAGAGCATGACATACTGTTAAAAGGAGACCTAAGGGATTTGATGGTGGCCGGGTATTTGTGTAATCCCGGTGAGAATAACTATGGTCTTCTCCAATTGGGTACTAGATTTTGTGATGTCTATCATTCCCCGCTGAAGGATTGTCTGTGGGAGCTTTCCCCTTCGTCCTTGGCGGAACTAGCACAGCTGCGGATGTCTATTATTCCTCCCTTGGCCCGTCGCCTTAAGCAGGAGCTTGAGCGGCTGGAAATGACCAATCTGTTTCTGGAGATGGAAATGCCCCTGATCGAGGTACTGCAAGCTATGGAACGGGCAGGCATCTGTCTTGACGTAGATTTCCTTAATGAACTCTCAGAACAAATGGATCGGCTTCTTTTTGATCTTTCCGAGGCTATCTACATGCTAGCAGGTGAACGTTTTAATCTTAACTCACCAAAACAACTGGCGGAGATTCTCTTTGACCGTCTGGGATTGCCGGTGGTGAAGAAGACCAAGACGGGACCCTCCACCAGTCATGAGGTTTTAGTGGAGCTTGCCGAGCACCATGAAATTGCTAGGTTTCTAGTGGAGTATAGGAAACTGGCGAAACTGAAGTCTACTTATGTTGATGCTTTGCCCCAATTAGTAGATGCCAAAACCGGGAGGTTGCACACTAGTTATAACCAGGTGGTGACGGCTACAGGACGATTAAGTAGCACCAATCCGAATCTACAGAACATCCCTGTACGAACCGAGGAAGGCCGCAAGATCCGCAGGGCCTTTGTTCCCCAATCCCAGGATCGTGTTTTCCTATCGGCAGATTACTCCCAGATCGAGTTGCGTATTCTCGCCCATGTATCCGGGGACCAGACTTTGATCAATGCCTTTGAGCAACAACAGGATATTCATAAGCGTACGGCGGCTGAGATCTTTGAGGTTCCCCTTGATGCGGTTACCGATGAAATGCGAAACCAAGCAAAGGCGATCAACTTCGGGATTATCTATGGGATCTCTAGCTTCGGCCTCTCCCGAAATACCGGGCTCGATCGCAGGGATGCCCAGGAGTTTATTGATCGTTATTTCGCGAAGTACCCTGGGGTAAAGGATTACTTAGACAAGACTGTGCAGGAGGCCAAACGGAAAGGGTATGTGCGGACGATCTTTGGACGATTGCGTTTCCTTGAGGGGATCAACAGTAGGAATTATACGACTAGGTCTTTTGCCGAGCGGATGGCAATGAACACCCCTATCCAAGGTTCTGCCGCGGATATTATTAAACTGGCGATGGTTCGACTCCATGGTGCCTTGAAGTCCTCTTCCCTACAAGGGGACATGTTGCTACAGGTGCACGATGAGCTTGTTTTTGATGTGGCCAAAAGTGATCTCCATGAACTTGCGGTGCTTGTGACCAAGGTCATGGAGCATGTCTATCCTTTAGCGGTGCCCCTGAAAGTTGAACTTAATGTGGGTCCTAACTGGGCTGATACTAAGCCCTATACTATCTAGGGAGGACTTGTGAGGGTGCCTGAATTACCGGAAGTAGAGACGATTGTTCAAGGTTTGCGGCCCAAACTCATTGGTAGACAAGTTATAGCAGTGTCGGTGATCAATGACAAGGTGTTACACAATGTTGAGTTACTGGTGTTCCAAAATGAGCTAGTCGAGCGGACTTTCTGTAATGTCAGTCGGCGGGGGAAGTACTTAATGTTTGGCTTTACCCCAGGGGGATGTATGGTAGTTCACCTGCGGATGACCGGACAAATGGTGGTCTGTAAGGCAGATAGGGCACATGAGAAGCACCTAAGCTTCTTCTTTGATCTTTCCGATGGTAACCAGTTACGGCTCATAGATCAGCGCAAGTTCGGTACAGTATATTGGATCCCCCCCGGCTGTAGGGCAAAGGATGCCCAAACAGGAGGGTTTACAACCCTTGGTTGTGAGCCTCTAGGTAAATCCTTTAGTTTAGAAGGGTTCAAAGAGCTTCTAGCTGGTCGAAGTACCCGGATCAAACCCTTCTTATTGGATCAGCGTCATATTGCAGGTCTTGGTAATATCTATACCGATGAGATTCTGCACCGAGCCCGGATCCATCCAGAAAGAGCGGTATGTGATCTTACAGAACAAGATATGCAGGTGTTATACCAAAGCATTAGGCAAGTGCTCAAGGAAGGTATCTACTACCGTGGTACGAGTATTTCGGATTATGTAGATGCTGTTGGACGACAAGGTGGGTATCAGGAGCATCTGCAGGTCTATGGTCGTAACCAAAAGCCTTGCCCCACCTGTGGCACAACCATCTGTCGGATCAAAGTAGGAGGGCGTGGTACCTATTTCTGTCCCCAATGTCAGCCAGAAAAAGGATAGGCAGGAATTTGGAGGTTATTGGTGGAATAAGAATGCATTAGGCAGGGGGAGAACGTGTGCTTGTAGTTGGGTTAACAGGAGGAATTGCCTCAGGCAAGAGTACAGTAGCGGCTTACTTGAAAACCTTAGGAGCTCCCTTAGTGGATTGCGATATCATTGCCCGGAAGGTGGTTGAAAGGGATCAACCAGCTTTGAAGGCTATTATGCAGAGCTTTGGCCCTGAGGTGTTATTTAGTGACGGCAGTCTGAATAGGAAGAAGCTAGGAGAGATTGTGTTTTCTAACCCGGCCCTACGTCTCAAACTAGAGGAGATCACCCATCCTTATATCCTGGCTCAAATGCAACAGGAGATTAGGGAGCACACCTCAAATTCGCAGTTGCCTGTGATTGTAGATATTCCCTTGTTGTATGAGAATAACCTGGGAGATATGGTTGATCTGGTTGTCTTGGTTTATGCTCCCTACGAGAAACAACTGGAGCGATTGATGCATAGGGATGGATTTGATGAGAAAGTAGCCAAACTAAGGCTTAAGGCTCAAATGCCCATCGAGAAAAAGCGTGCCCTAGCGGACTATGTTGTGGATAACACCGGGAGTATCGAGCAGCTCAAGGCCCAGGTGGACGCTCTATGGAAGGAGTTAAAGGAAATTGCGAATCGCACTCATTGCTCATGATCGTAAGAAGGATGAAATGGTAGGTTTTGTAGAAGCTCATAAGGAAGTGTTTGCTAAGTGCAATTTGGTGGCTACGGGAACCACAGGAAAGATCATCCAGGAGCAAGTTGGCCTGTCTGTGGAGCGCATGAACTCCGGCCCCCTTGGCGGTGACCAGCAGATCGGAGCAGCGGTGGCTAGTGGTACTGTGCATGCGGTGATTTTCCTGCGGGATCCCCTTACGGCGCAGCCCCATGAACCAGACATAACAGCTCTACTCCGTGTATGTGACGTACATAATGTACCTTTGGCGACCAATAGAGCCACCGCGGATTTACTGGTGGATGCGATCCGGGTGCACCAAATGGGTTTGTAGAGGTAGAGGCCCTTGAAAGGGGGATCCCGCCTGTGGCGTTGGTTTGTAATATTCCTTATACTGTTATTGGTTATTGGGCAGCTACGATGGCTACTCCAAAGGATCTATCCGATTAGTTATGGTGATAAAATCGCTTTTTACGCAGAGAAACACGGGCTTGATCCTTTCTTAGTCTATGCAGTGATGTATATAGAAAGTCGGATAAACCCTGAGGCCATTTCCCCGAGGGGAGCCCGGGGTTTGATGCAGATCATGCCCGATACGGCCCAATGGATTGCCTCAGAAATTGGACTAACTGGTTTTGATGAGGATATGTTGTCGATACCGAGCATAAACATTCTAATGGGGACTTGGTATCTGGCTAGCCTGTATAGGGAGTTCGGTTCTAGTGATGTGGTAGTACTGGCAGCATATAACGCTGGTCGAGGGAATGTAGCCCGTTGGTTAACGGACAATACCTGGTCCGGGCGTGTAACCGATGTTGATCAAATACCCTTCGGTGAGACTAGGGAATTTGTGCGCCGGGTGGTGCGGGTACGGGATTGGTACAACTATGTCTACCGGGGGAAATGGCCTTTTTCTGCGGTAGGAGGGAACTAGAGGGGAAAGCCATGGCAATATCAACGATAGTGCATAGACCTCGCTTTCTGAACAGGTTGCTTGTATGCTTGGCGATCTTTGTGTCCTTGTACTCATCCCTGGAGGCTTGTGCCCAGAGTGTTGTCAAGGTTGGGATTGAGCAGGTCCCAGACTCCTTTGATCCCTTCCGGTCATACACTGGTGCTGAAGCTGCCTTTTTTGAGCTCTTTTTTGATAGCTTGTACCGATTGAGTCCCGATAGCTCTAAGATGATGCCCTGGTTGGCCGCTGATTTTCCGACGGTGTTAACGGTTGGGGACAAAATCCATCTGTCTATTCCGCTCCGTAGGGGAATAAGATGGCACGATGGTAAAGCCTTCTTGGCGGAGGATGTCCTTTATACTCTAAGTGAGGTGTATCTAAACCCCATACATCCCCTAAGCTCCCTGTGGTGTGAAGTGATCACCTCCCTGGGGATGAGAGATGACTATGAGTTTTTTCTAATTGTTAACAGGGAAAAGGCCGGATATCTACTGAAAATATTCTCCCTACCGATTTACCCAAGTTCCTTTGCAGAACATGGTCCTGTGGGAGTACAGAAAATCATAGGCACGGGTCCCTTTATGTTTAATGATAAGCTGGGAGATAGTTATCTGACGGTGCGTCGCAACTGGTGGTACCATGCCAATGGATGGACTATTGACGATGGCATTGTAGGGCCCCATGTATCGGGAATATTGTTTAAGCAAGTGAATGATAAGGACGCCGAGGAAGCCTTTAGACGGGGAGACATTGACCTTTTTCTTGGAAGGATGGCAACAGATGCTCTAGCCAAAGGGGCGATGAATTTCACTGATCGGATCCGCCTGCTTGTCTTTAATCTGCGACAAAGCCCCGGAGATGATCTTGCCTTTCGGCGAGCCGTTGGGGCTATGGCCGCTGAACTGCTAACGGGCCTAGTTCAACAAACAGGACGGGGACCTATTCCACTGTCCTTTCCTAAGGAAAGTGCCCGAAGCATTCTCAAGCACGGTGGATATACATGGGATAATGACGGTGCACTTATTGGCCCTGGGGGAGAGGCTGTCGGAAATCTGAAGCTTGTCATCATGACGGAGAATGAAGAGTCTTTGCGCTATGTCTTCGCCCTGGGCCTGATCAAGGAGCTTGAAGAGCTTGGAGTTAAAGTAGATGTTCGTCAGGGCGATATTGCAGCACTAATAGAACCGGTGTTTTGCAGTTATGACTATGATTTACTAATTTATGGATGGAAGATTCAACAAGGGTTTCCGATGCACTTGGTCGAATTACTCTATTCAGGGACAATTGGTCAATTTGGGCCGAATGTGAGTGGTTTTGAACAGGAGAGATACGATTATTTGGTCAAGATGCTCCTAGCATCCTTTGAGCTAGCCAATGTCTACGACATCCAGGCTGAGCTTGAAAGAGTCTGGCAGGAGGAGCTACCTCTGCTACCTCTTTTTTATGCAGGGGACGGGGTTGCATATAGTGTCAATTCCAAAGTCGCACGGTACTTTAATGACGGTGGAGGGTTTTGGTCCTTTGCAGGCCTACATTTCGTGCCTTAGAACCAGGTTAGGTATAATCTTTCGGCAGAGATGGCATGCTAGGTAAGAATATGCAAGGAGTCAAATTCCGGCAAATGCTGCAGGTATGAAGGACCACAACCTCAAAGGGGGAAAAACCTTTGTCTTTGCGAAGAAAGCAGCTGTTCCGTATCACGGGGTTATTGTTACTCCTCGTTGTGGCTACCGGGACAACCTACGGATTTGAGAATAGAGTCTTAGAACAGGGCATGAAGGGTTCAGATGTAATGGAGCTTCAGCGGCGTCTGGCGGAGCTTGGATACGCGGTGGAACCGGACGGTGTGTTTGGGGCCCAAACCAAGAATGCGGTGAAGATATTTCAGGCGGATTTCAATCTGAAGGCCGATGGCATTGCTGGACCTAAGACCTTTGCAGTCTTGGGGGAAGTGCGGGGATATGTCGAGTATGTGGTAAGACCGGGTGATACCCTCTGGGATTTAGCCCGGGAGTTTCAGACTACCGTACAGGCGATTAAAGAACGAAACCGGCTCAAGAGTGATATTTTGCGGATTGGTCAGATCCTGCGGATCGATCGCTCCTATGCAGGGGGTGACGTTTCGGACCGGGTCTATGTAGTAGCCAAAGGTGATAGTCTCTATTCTATCGCTAAGCAGTACAATACTACGATAGAGGCCCTTGCTACTGCTAATAGTATAGCAAATCCTAGGACCCTTCCTGTGGGAAAAACCTTGATTATCCCTGGTTCAGGGTCTGATGCTAGTGTTAGACGGATGCAAATGAGCTGGCCGGTGACAGGCCGGATCTCCTCTCCCTTTGGTCCGCGGATACACCCACTCAAGAACGTTGACGACTTTCATAATGGCATTGACATTGCTGTACCTACCGGGACTAAGGTGAGGGCGGCCGCAGGAGGAGTGGTCACTTGGAGTGGTTGGATGGGCGGATTTGGGTACACGGTGGTTATCGATCACGGTGATGGGATCGAGACATTGTATGCACACAATTCCAAGCTCCAGGTTAAAGTCGGTGCCCGGATTAACCGGGGGGATGTCGTTGCACTGAGCGGTAATACAGGGACTAGTACTGGTCCTCACTTGCACTTTTCAATTAAGATTGACGGTGATTATGTAGATCCGACAAACTGGTTGATTAACTAGCTGCTATGGTAGCTGGAGCGGGGCTTGTGTCCCAATAGGTTTTGGCAGGGACCGCGCGCCCGCGATACAAGCTCAATAGGTACGATACATTAATGCCCGTTTTCTGGTTAACAAGGAGAAAACGGGCATATTTCGTTGGCTTCCCAAGGTCCTTAACAATAGAACATGGCAGATCCCAGGAATAAACTTGCCGTGCCTTGGCCGGAACAAATAATCGGGGAATAGAAAACGCACGGGCTAGGTGGGAGTCCTTCATGGGGATGACTAAGGTATATGTATGGAAGGGTTTAGCTTTTGTGGCAAGGGGTCTCTCCCTGCGTGGATTCATATAATCCGAAAGGGGTGTCGTTTAGTGGACAGTAGAGAACGTGTCCGTAGAACCCTCGAGTTTCAGGCTGTGGATTGGGTGCCAAGGGAACTGTGGATTTTACCGGGGGTGCAAATGTTTAGACCCCAAGAGCTTGCAGAGGTATGTGCGAAGTATCCCTTGGATTTTGCTGGGCCCCGGCAAGATACGGGCCGGGACTACTAAGTAAGGGTGTACCAGGGATGGTAGGTCAGTATACTGATGAGTCGGGTTGCACCTTTACCGTAGCGGAAGCGGGTGTCATCGGGGAAGTCAAGGAACCCATACTCGAGAACCCCAAAGACGACTTGCATGTGCCTTGGGAGATACTGAAGAACGCAGATCTTAGTGAAGTGGATCGGTTCTGTGAGACTAGCACAAAGGTCGTGAAGGCGAGTACAACTGTACGGCCCTTTGAGAGGTTGCAGTTTCTACGGGGCAGCGAGACCTTTTTCTTGATTTGGCCTATGATTGTCCGGAGTTTCACAGCTTAAAAGATAGAGTGCATAGGTTCATTGTGGTGAAAATAGAAATGTGGGCAGCAATGAAGGTGGATGCCGTCTCCTTCATGGATGATTGGGGGACTCAACGGAGTCTACTTATATCCCCCGTGATATACTCGAAAAGGTCGGCAAATACGTGTTCTTTCATTCCGACGGTCATATTGAACAGATCATCCCCGTTCTAATTGAACTAGGTGTTGATGCGCTGAATGCCCAACTTTTCTGTATGGACATCGAGGAAACTGGGGCCAGATATCGGGGGCAGATTACCTTCTGGGGTGAAATTGATCGCCAACACATTTTACCCTTCCAAGGTCCCAAGGAAGTAAAGGCCGCTGTGGCTAGAGTACGCAAAGCCCTGGACTATGGTCAAGGTGGCGTAATCGCCCAATGTGAATGGGGCAATGATGTCCCGCAGGAGAACATCGAGGCGGTCTTTGACGCCTGGCTAGATTAAACCGTGGAGGCCGATGACAAAGAGCTGCTAAAGAAGGCCAAAACATGAGCCGGGGTAGGATACATCTCCCTATAATATGACTGGAAGTAACAGGTCTCAAACGTAAGTTAGTCGAAAGAGTAACCCATGGTATAGGGCTTTTCTTGGTACCAACAACGACTGCTTGGAGGGAATCATTATGTATAAGCAGTTTTCTTTAACCAGCGATGAGGAAATACTTGAAAGAGTCCAGTTGGCTCGGCCGATGGAGGGGGGGATTATTACCCAAGACATAACCGAACGCATAGGATGTACTCACTATGATGGATGGTACCATCTGACAGATAAACCCTATCTACTTGAAGGTCTGGAGGTTATGCACCAGCTCGGGTACAGGGTCGCAAAGATTTGGTTTTCGGCCCAGGGACTACCCGGTTATACATATAACTCTACATGGCCGTCTTTTACCCGGGAAACAACACTGGTTGATGTCGCCCAGATGCCCTACTACGAGCAGGCCTTCGCCATGGATTTTCGCACCTTTGTCTTGGAGGTGTTTACTGCCCAGGGGAACTCCTGGATACATGGTCCGGAGGGTAACGATGCCTACTATACTAGGGAAGAAGAGGAGTTCTATCGGTTAACAAAACACCTACTGGAAACCTATCGAAACCGCCATCTTACCTTTATTTTGCAGAACTGGGAAGGAGACTGGATGTTGCGGGGAATTGGTGAGTCGTGGAATCCTGTACCGGAGGATGCGCTAAGGCGCTGTGAGGGCATGGTACGTTGGTATAGGGCCCGGCAGCGGGGCGTGGATCGGGCCCGGGCCGAAGTTGTGACCACGAAGTGCCAAGTCCTGTATGCCGCCGAAGTCAACAAGGTATACGATGCTCTTTTGGGTATTCCCACGGTGATGACCCATGTAATACCCCATGTTGACCTGGATCTGGTATCCTATTCCTGCTACGATGCCTTGGGTGATCTACCGGTGAGTCTGTGGCACGCCATTGAGATGATCCGACAGTGTGCTAGGCCTAGTAGCACCTATGGTACCAATCAGGTATATATAGGGGAAGTGGGGTGTCCTGAGTCCGAGAAGGAGCGACAAACCATAGAAAGCTTCTGGGATCAAGTGATGGGTGTATGCCTAGCCCTAGATATCCCCTATGTTTTGCAGTGGGAGTTGTTCTGCAATGAACCGAAGCACCTTGATCGGTATACACTACCCCCTGAAACGATTCTGGCGGCCGAAGATTTACGAGGTTGGTGGCTGATTCGACCCGATGGCTCACCTAGTTTCGCACAGGAATACTTAATGAAGTGTTCTGAGTCAGCCGGTGGTGTCATCAGAGATAAGTAGCCTGGGCGCCTTTGGTAGCGAGGAAGTGAATCTCAGGAGGATAGCCCTATCTCTGATGAAAGGGGCGTGGGGATGATTGCTATTCACTCGCCTGCCCCCGCCGACTGAAGCCCAATTGCGCAAGGGCCAAAGACGATGAATGTCCGATAGGGAGAGTGTTTCCCCGCGGTTTTCTCCTCCTGTATCTGCGGCTGTAGCAGTTGACAATGTCTTAGTTTGCCTGTATAATCAGTGTTGAATCAGTTGCCCGGGTGGCGGAATTGGCAGACGCGCACGGTTGAGGGCCGTGTGGATTACACCGTACGAGTTCAAATCTCGTCCCGGGCACCATCTGTGATAAAGGAGTGATACCGGCGATGAAACAAGGACATGTAAAGACATTGGTTGGTTCGCTGGTAAATCATGTTGCCCCAGGATGTGGCAAATGCCATGCATCCTGCCAATCGGCCTGCAAGACCTCTTGCACAGTGGGTAACCAAGTGTGCCGACAGAAAGAAGAACGGATTCGACGACCAGCCCAAAAACGAAATCTAGTGGGGTAGGTCCGTTTATTACTTAGTGTTTGAAGAAGAGGGATAACCCCTCTTTTTTTTTGCCAAAATGGGGGAGAGCACGATGCAAAACATCCACCTTTTTCAATTGGGAACCGGTGCAATGAATCGAAAGTTTGCTGTAGATGGGACCAGTGGTGCGATTCATCTGCTGGATGATGAAGCCTATGGACTTGCCCAACGCTGGGTGAAAACCGGAGGGGAACTTCCAGACTCTGAAGCAGGGAAGGAACTACGGGTCCTTTGTGATCAAGGTCTACTTGGTGCCTCCTTTGAGACCGTGGATAAAGGGCTTAGGGCACAGTTAGAGACGAGTGCACCGGTGGGTATTAAGGCCCTTTGCCTAAATATTGCCCATGACTGCAACCTAGCCTGCCGCTATTGTTTTGCCAATCAAGGGCACCTGACCAAGGGTAACACGATGATGGATCTGGAGACTTCCCGTGGAGCAGTGGATTTTCTTTTAGCCAATTGCCAGGATCGGAACCCTGTAGAGATTGACTTCTTTGGGGGAGAGCCCCTGCTCTGTTGGAATGTATTGGTCCAAACCGTACTCTACGGCGAGAAGCGGGCCAAGGAGCTGGGTAAGGAGCTTTTGTTTACGATCACAACTAATGGTTGGGATCTTGATCCGGAGAAAATAGAGTTTCTTGCTGCCCATGGCATTGCTGCGGTGTTAAGTCTTGATGGTCGCAAGGAAGTAAATGACCGGATGCGAGTCAGTGGGAAAGGATCGGTCTATGAACGGGTTGTGCCTTTCTTTCAGCAATTAGCGAAAGCCCTAGGCGATGAACGGTATTACTTGCGGGGTACTTACACGGTGCATAACCTGGATTTTCTAGAAGATGTGAAGCATCTTCTGGATCTAGGGTTTACAAACATCTCCCTCGAGCCTGTAGTCCTAGATAAGGAGCACCCCGATGCAATAACCATGTCCCACCTAGGACGGGTGCAAAGTGAGTACAATCGTTTGACAGATCACTATATCCAACACTCCTTGCAGGGGAAGGGCTATCGCTTTTTCCACTTTGAGTTGGATCTACAGGGGGGCAGTTGCTTGGCTAAGCGGGTCAGTGGCTGTTCTGCAGGGTGTGAGTATCTGGCTGTGGATCCCAACGGAGACATTTATCCATGCCATCAGTTTGTTGGTAAAGATGATTTTGCCATGGGTAACATCAAAGATGGTGTAACAAAGCCGGATATAGGCGAGGCATTTGCTGCTCATAACATATTAACAAAACCTATTTGTCAGCAATGTTGGGCACGGTTTTACTGTGGTGGAGGTTGCCATGCCAATGCCTGGAATTATAACAAAAGTATCTCCATACCCCATGAACTGAGTTGTCATCTACAGCGTATCCGGTTAGAGCATGCCATTTATGTACAGACTGTTCTCGCAGAGAAAGGCATAACTAGTTTTGGTGATCGTTTTCGGTAGATGCTAGCGGATCAGTAGGTCTATTGGAAAGGAGCCCCGCGGACCTGTACCCGCGGGGCTTTAGAGCAGGTTCAGAAATTGCCAGTCAACCAGTAAAGCGGTTAGGACCAGCATGGCGCCTATTGTCACCAAACCAAAAAACTTCTGCCCCGGGGAAGGTTTGGCCTGTTTCCAAGCTAGAAGTGTGAGGATACCAGCGATCATAGCCAGGGCCATTAGGGGATAGTTTGACAGAATATGGATCCGTACTTCGCTAAAGGAACGGTAGTTGTTCAGAAGCATCCGCACCACTAGGGCTGCATTATTCACCAAAAGTGCCGTACCACAAAGGACGAGTAGCATGTTTCTTTTCTCGTATTTTGTCAGGGAAGACCTTTTGCGCCATCTCCGAAGAAGAAAGGCCAAGGGGATGATGGAAAAATATGACGCGCTGACAATCAGCATAAGCAAACTTGTGATTAACCACGGTGTAGCGCGTTTTGTCGGGAGCGGTAGAAAATCTCCTGATACTCGTTGTACTTTCCCGTCAGACACATCAAAGTAGACCGTACCGAAATGATACTTGAAAATCGGTCCATCGGCATCTACCCTCTGGTAAACATAGGGGGCGATCTGTACTAATGTAGCAGTTTCCGCGCTCATACGAAGCTGGATCTGGTTCGGCGCCATCGCGGTAACTCTAAGCGGAGCAAGGTAACCGACGAATTCCAGGAACCCCTGGTGCATCCTTCGAGCACTAATATAAATCCCCTCTACATCTTTTTCGCTAGGTAGATCTACTGTAGCGGGACTGATGTCTTTGTTCCGTTTACCTATAAGCGCCTCCGTCAGGCCAGAGCAGATATCCATCTCCATGGCTGCATTGGTTAGTACAATCACGCCAAAGCGTTCCTCTGGTACGATGTTGAACTGGGAGGAGAAAGCAATGGTATTACCTCCATGGCCCATGGCCCGGAGTTCGCCATCCCATTCAATTAACCCGTGGGAAAATCCGGTAAGTCCCGGTCCCATGCTGTGACTTTGGGTCAGCAGCTGCGTGAGGGTTGCCTCCTGTTCAAATAACGGGCTTCTCTGTCCTGCATCGGGCATCAGGGCGATAGCAAAACGAGCAAGGTCTTCGGCAGTACCGTTTATGGCACCTACTGGGTATAGTGGTACAAAGGACCATGGGGCAGGCTTGAAACCACCATGCTTCAAAGGATAGTAGCCCGTCGCCTTAGACTGAGACAAATTCGGGTGGTCCTGCAATGTGGGATGTGCCGAAGTATGGTTCATAGCAAGGGGTACGAAGACTGTCTCCATCAAGTATGTATGGAACTCCTGTCCGATTAGCCGCTGGCATATGTACGCAGCCAAAGCCACGGCGTAATTGGAGTAAGCACTAACTGTACCCGGTTTATACACTTGGGCGGGGCGGTTTCGTTTTAGCGCCTGCTCCAAAGTAGGGAGTCCTCTAGGGGATGGTAGGACGATGTCAAACAGGTAATCCTCAAACCCGGCAGTGTGGCTCATAATATCTAGCATGGTAATCGGGTCGTCGTATCGCAACTCTCCCAAAAAGCCATCGGGCAGATAGTCCCGTACGTCAGTTTGCAGATCCAGTCTCCCGGCTTCCCACAGTCGCATAATCGTGGTATACACGAAGGCTTTACTAATCGACCCATACTCGAAAACCGTAGAAGAGGAATTGACCGGTTCTTCTCGGGCAACATCTGCGTAGCCATAGCCTTTAGAAAAAATGATCTTGCCGTCCTTAACAAGCACAACGGCTGCTCCAGGCGATGTTGCTCCAATGTAATCTGCCATGTACTCATCAATGAAAGATGCTACCTTAACGAGCGGTATCCCCGCAGGTGTCTCCGCATTACTAGACGCGGCAATGCTTGCTTGGCAAAAAAGCAGGAACATGATGCTTAATATCAACGATATTCTTATCTTCATCCCATGCACCTCTGGTGGATCGCCGTCTTGCCTCCAAAGACACGGTCGCCCAGTTTAGTCCCGATGGTTAATTATAACATGTCATTGCCAAAAAGTAGTAGGCCTTAGAACTGATCCTTTTCTGATGATAGTGCCAGCAGTTCCTCGGAAAAAAACAAGGATTAGCCGAAGAAGGACGACGGGGGACGATAGGAAAGCGCTGGGATATAACAGCCTTGGGATCATCTGATATTAGGTTCTGGATCGGGCTAGGGTGACGTGAAGCCCCCCACGCGTAAAGAGAAAGGGCATAGGATTTTGTTCCTATGCCCCAAATACCAGGACCGGCAGTGACTAGTCCCAAGTTTGCTTGGTTTAGTAGTCCATTGCTGGTGCGGCTGGTTGCTTTTCTTCTTCAGGAATATCGGAGATCAAAGCCTCGGTGGTCAGAACCATACTTGCAATGGAAGCAGCATTCTGAAGGGCTGTTCTTGTTACCTTCACCGGGTCAACAATTCCGGCCTTCATGAGATCCTCATAGCCTTCGGTTAGGGCGTTAAACCCGATGTTTCCTCCAGCTTTACGGACCTCTTCCACCACCAGGGAACCCTCAAGACCAGCGTTGCTAGCGATCTGGCGGAGGGGCTCACTGAGGGCCTTCTTAACAATATTGGCTCCTACTTTCTGATCGGCCTCTAGTGTTAGCTTATCTATAACCGACGTGGCACGAATCAAGGCAGTACCACCACCAGCGACGATACCTTCTTCAACAGCGGCACGAGTAGCATTCACCGCGTCCTCGATCCGATGCTTCTTCTCTTTGAGCTCAGTCTCAGTAGCTGCACCAACGTTGATGACTGCCACGCCGCCGGCAAGTTTAGCCAAACGCTCTTGGAGTTTCTCTCGATCATAATCGGAGTCGGTCTCTTCGATTTGTCGCTTAATCTGCTCAACCCGTCCCTTTACGGCGTCACTGTCACCTTTACCTTCAATGATGGTGGTATTTTCTTTCTCTACGACAACGCGGCGGCACTGACCAAGCATGTCTAGTCCTACGTTTTCCAGCTTGCTACCTAAGTCTTCAGATACGAAGACACCGCCGGTCAAGATGGCGATATCCTCCATCATGGCTTTTCGTCGGTCGCCAAAGCCAGGCGCCTTTACGGCACATACATTAAGGGTCCCGCGGATCTTGTTGACCACTAAGGTAGCTAGGGCTTCGCCTTCTACATCCTCACAGATGATGAGTAGAGGACGTCCAGTTTGCACAACCTTCTCCAACACGGGTAACAGCTCATTAATATTTGCGATTTTCTTCTCATAAATGAGGATATAGGGTTCCTCGAGGACAGCTTCCATGGTCTCGGTATTGGTAACGAAATAGGGGGAAACATATCCCTTATCAAACTCCATACCTTCTACCACTTCTACAGTGGTATCGGTGCCCTTGGCCTCTTCAACGGTGATGACACCGTCCTTGCCAACCTTGTCCATGGCCTCGGCAATGAGCTCACCAATCTCATCATCATTACCTGCAATAGCAGCGACATGGGCGATGTCCTGCTTGGTTTCAACGGTGACAGCAGCTTTGCGGATTTGTGCAACCACTGCTTCAGTAGCCTTGTCAATACCCCGTTTGATCTCGATGGGGTTTGCCCCTGCGGCAACATTCTTAAGACCTTCTAGAACCATGGCTTGAGCCAGTACGGTTGCAGTTGTAGTCCCGTCTCCGGCCACATCGTTGGTCTTGGAAGCAACTTCCTTACACAACTGAGCACCCATGTTCTCATAGGGTTCCTTAAGCTCAATTTCCTTTGCGACGGTAACTCCGTCCTTGGTAATAAGGGGTGAACCATATTTTTTCTCTATAACTACATTACGTCCCTTTGGACCTAGGGTAACCTTGACAGCGTTAGCAACAGCATTTACGCCAGTCTCTAATGATTTACGTGCTTTTACATCGAAAATCAGTTGTTTCGCCATCAGACTCGACCTCCTTCGAAAGACAATCTGTAATTAATTGGTCTTAACTGCTAGTATGTCACTTTCCTTAAGTATCAGGTATTCCTCGCCGTCGATTTTGACTTCGGTTCCGCCGTACTTAGCATAGATTACGACGTCGTCCACCTTAACATCTACGGGGACAGTTTTGCCCGAGTCGGAAACTCGACCAGGACCAACTGCGACTACAGTTCCCTGTTGAGGCTTCTCCTTTGCCGTATCCGGTATTACAATACCGCTTGTGGTTTTTTCTTCTTCTTCTAGTGGTTTTACGACAACCCTGTCGGCTAAAGGTTTGATCATAAAGTTCCCTCCTTAGTCACTGGATCGAATTCATGGCTGTTATTAGCACTCGCGGTTCGTGAGTGCTACCAAATCTAATATAACCAATTTTTCCAGAATGTCAAGGGGTTCTTTTGGAAAAAGCTCTACTAAGACGACAGAAGCTGACATCCTGGATGGGTTCGTTCCCCTGCGATAATGCTGAAGTAATAGTCAAACAAAAAGGGAAATCTAGTACACAAACCAAAGGTTAAACGGGGTTTCCAGTGGATCAGCTTGGCCAGAGTGCCCGCTGAGTTTAGGATCTTCTTTGCTGATTGATCTATTTGCTTTTGGTAATGGGGGAAGGTAAAATCATTGTTTTCCACAGCCCTAACTGCCGCCAGACCTGCTTGCTGGCCGCTATAGATAGCGTGCAAAATTCCCTCTCCCGACAGAGGATCAGCTAAGGAGCCGGCATCACCCGTAAGAAGTAACCTTCCATGGACCAAGGGCACCCGTTCGGTCCCGTCGGCCAGTTGATGTGCCCACAATTTTGATTGCCCTGTCTGAATTCCAAGCATAGTAAGGAAATCGTCAAAGGACTTTCTCACCTGGGAACGGTACTTCGGGTTTGTGGTTCCTGCACCACAGGAGAGATAATCCCGTTTTGGGAAACACCAAGCATAGCCCCCCTGGGGCTTGGCAAACCAGACAATGGGTCTGTGGGCTGGGTGTCTATACTCCTCTATCATCGGAATTTCGCTATGAATACTGATCCCCCATGTACTCTTGGGCAGCTTGAGTAACCTGCGGCTAATTCCCTGACAGCCATCGGCAGCGATCACTGATTTTGCAGTGAAAGCCCCTTTGTTTGTATGGACGATCACAGAATCATGGTGTTGTTCTAGACTGGTTGCGGGGGTATCCTCTAGGATCGTTGCTCCGGCTATCTTGGCTTGGTTGGCCAAGAAGGCATCGAACTCATCCCGCATCACCAAAGACGCAACTGGTTGTTTCCATTCCCTAATGAATCTCTTATGATCGTAACGTAGCTCAACGCTGGTGATCTCGTGACAAATTAGGTGACCCAGATCTAGATCAAGTAGATCCTGGCAAGCACCGGAGATCGCCCCTGCACAGGGTTTATACCGCCCAATGGCCTGCTTTTCCAAACCAAGTACCTGCAAGCCAGCTTTTGCCATGGTACGAAGTGCTGTACTGCCTGCAGGGCCACAACCGATTACAATAGAATCATAAATCATTGCTTTATCCGGGGTAAACACAGCCATACCCAAATGCACTGGATAGGGGTGCCTACCCTCCTCCCTTCTGGATTTGTTGTAGGAATTATCACTGCCATACCTTAATGATAAGCTTTTTGAAAAAGAGGGAGAGTCTAATTGCCTTGTATCTCCTACCAGGATAGTATCCCCGGTCATAGTTGATAATATAGCTTCTTGTTCCACATCGGGATTACCTCCCTAAACCAAGATAGGATGATTGAAGCCGCTCAACCAGGAAGTAAAGGTCATAAAAACAGCCCTTTAGGACAGATTAAGGCTGAGGGCACACAACAAACAATAAGGAGGTCTTCATTGGTGCACTACGGTGATGTATTTATAGATGGCAGAATTGCGATTAACCCATTGCCGGTAAGTTCAGGCGGCAGAGCTCACATTAGGTATAAAGGCTTATTGGCGAAATCAGGTGCTACCGAAGTATACATGCACTGTGGATACGGAATGGACTGGTATAATCCCACGGAAGTGCCCATGTATAAAGTAGGTAACGAAATATGGGAAGCCCAAGTAGATGTCCGTGGTGGAGATACTCTTAGTGTGTGCTTCAAGGACAGTGCCAACAACTGGGACAATAACAATGGCCTAAACTGGTCTGTTCCTATTTCGTAAGAGTTGGTGTTGTCGGCAGTTGGCACCTTTATCCAAGGTGCCAACTCATATTTTACCCGACTCTTAGCCTAGCTGCTTTGCAAGAAAGTCCGCTGCTGTCTCACATAGTTTCTGTTCCAGTGACGAAACCTCGTTATCCTCTGATAGGAGCATCACAGCACCAACCAAATCTCCGCCATGAATAATGGGGGAGATGACCAAATGGGGTACTGAATAATCGTCCACCACTGAAAAATCAGCGTCATTGGAAAGCAGGCTTCTGCGCTCTTCAATGAATCTCTCCGCATCAGAAGTCAGATTCTTACCCATAAACTGTTTCTTCGAACCACCGGCTACAGCAATGATTTCGTCTCGATCTGCGATCATGGCCAAAAGACCGGTCGATTCAAAGAGGGAATCGGCATATTCTTGTGCAAATTCATCTAAATCTGCTATAGGGGAGTACTTCTTAAAAATAATTTCTCCCTCGCGATCGGTGAAGATTTCTAATGCGTCGTTTTCCCTAATCCGTAGTGTCCTACGGATCTCCATGGGGATTACTATACGACCCAGACTGTCAATCCGTCTTACAATGCCTGTTGCTTTCATATCTGTGTCCTCTCTCCTTCTTGCCTAGTTTGCTGTACTGCCAACAGGATGATCATTTCGTCCTTGGATTTCCCGAGTTGCTTATTTAATTGCCTTTCTAGCAGTTCCAACTGGTTTACTTCCTTGGTTTGTAGCTTTGCGAACTCGAAGCCAACTGGTTTTTCCATTTTCCATCACCCCGCTTCGGTACCTATAGTTTTTCACATTCTGCCCGCTATATTCACTCTTCGCTAAACCTGGCTTGTCTTTCTTGGCGTTATACCGCAAAGTGATCCGGCGATGTATGCTCTGTTCTTAGGGCTATAGGCAAGGGCATAGGCCCTTCATTGGTTAAGTACCATCTTCTGGAGCACAGAAGGTCATCTGTAACGGTTGCTATCGGAGATGTCTTGCAGCTAAGGGCAAGAAACCCGAAATGTTCGGAAACAAGAACGAATGGGTGAAGTTGTACAAGGCAGGATATTTCATTCAGACACAGGTCATGGTAGTAAAAACAAGGAAAGGCTACTGGAGAACTTCCAATAGCCCTATTCTGTACACAGCATTCTTAGCAGGTACTATGAGCATAGCGAACATCATTGTAAAGCACGCAAGTCGTAAGCGAACCATCGTATAGATGAAGGACCGACAAACGACCTAAGTCCAAGGCTTCTTGGAAAAGTCATAGACCAATCCCTCCAAGCCCTAAAATGCTTCGTGGCAAGAGTAATTGCCACACAGGCAAACTTGATCAACCTTGATTAGAATATACAACAAGGGTTGGCAAAATTCCACCCCTTATCTCCCGGACCAGCTTTCTCCCGGAGAGTTTCTATAAAGCACGTTCAATACGGTCGCTCTTGATACATGTGGTGCAGACATGTTTACGTACAGGACATCCATCTACAAGAATCTTGATTCGTTGTAGATTGGCTTTTACTTTCCGTTTGGTCTTAATATTGGAATGGCTGACATTAAAACCCTTGGTGGTCCCTTTGCCGCACACATAGCAATTTCGGCCCATAGTATCACTCCCTTTGGCTCCTACATGCGTTACAACAGAAATAGACAAAGTGATCTTATCATAGGGTATATCCTTTGACAAGGCCGGATTTGCCCGATGTCCACAAAAGAGAGACTGCCACTTAGCCGTTAACCGCCCGCAAGTAATCCCGGTGAGATAGACCCATCTGTTTTCTAAAGGTGCGGCTAAAGGCCTGTAATGAGGAGTATCCCAACACTTGGACGATTTCCTCCATTGTTGAGCTTAGCTCCAACAGGGTTGCGGCCCGTTGCATTTTCAGCCCCTGATGATATCTAATCGGTGTTGTGTTTTCCTATTAAACCGTTCCATCAACGCTGAGTTCTCACTTGTTACAGAGTAGTCCCCCGGTCTGTAGGGCTATTCCGGCATAGAGTTGGCTCCTATATGACGGTCTTGTTTTCTCCGATTGAGTGCGGAAACAGAAGGTAAAGGCTCATAAACCTGTGTCTTTAACATTTAGAACGCCCTTAGGTATCACATTGACCAAAGAAGAATATTTTGGTAAACTTTTGGTTAGTTCCAAGCACGTTCGCGGACACACGTTGATAAGTTCAACACCACTGCCGCTAATACAAGAACAGACTTGTGGGGGAAAAGATATGTCTGAATCCATTCGGGAACAAATCATGGCCAAAATAGAGGAAACTAGCCAGCTGGATTGTCGACTTGTATTATTGGTGGACCCAAGCGATTCAAGCAAAACAGGAGTTTTGGACGCAATTAAGGATGAGACCGGAGCACCCATTGTCAATATTAGTGAGGAACTAAGCAAAAGGTTGGTTGGTTTTGCCGGACGACAGCGAATTGCTTATGTCTCACGGTTCATCGATGAGATCATTAGTTCTTTGGATTCGGAACTTGTGCTTTTGGACCAAACACAGATTCTGTTTGACGCAACATTAAGGCAAGATCCCCTCAGTATCCTCCAAAGACTTGCCACATCTCGGCAGATCGTGGCAACTTGGCGTGGCGTTATTCAAAACAACTACCTAACTTATTCCTCCCCTGGTAATCTTGAGTATCGTAGCTATCCTGTCAATGATCTTGTGTACGTGGTATTACCTGAGAGAGTGTGAGTAGTCTGTGAATAATTTGCCGATGGAGAGGGCTTGTGGTGTTAGCCCTCTTTTCTTATTCGTGGTCTACTTTGCATCCCGTGGTGGGAGGCAGGGAATCTGGAGTCTGTGGGGAATACATGAGAAAGTCAGGAATAACAGCTAGTAGCTAGGAAGGGTAAGGGTTGTCTGTGTGTTCACTTGCTAAGGTAAAACAAATCCCCGAGGGTAACGCAAACCAAGGTACGGGATACCGAAGGGTACTGGCAGACTATTTGGCGGATCCAGAGTTTATGAGGCGAGAAGGGTTTCCACAAGGATCAGCGGAGGATATTCTCCGCTTATCCGATCCGCCCCATTTCACCCTGTGTCCTAATCCTTTTATTGGGGAGTTCATTGGGAATAAGAAGCAGACTGTAAATGCGGTCTATTCCAAGGAACCCTTTGCCGAGGATGTAAGGGAAGGAAAAAACGATCCGATATATACCGCCCATTCGTACCATACCAAAATTCCATATAAGGCCATTATGCGTTACATTCTGCACTATACCGAACCGGGTGATGTTGTATTAGATGGGTTTGCTGGATCGGGGATGACAGGAGTTGCCGCCCAACTATGTGGTGAGCAAGCTGTGATTGAGTCATTAGGTTATACCGCGGATTCCCAAGGGGTTATCCATCGAATAGATGGTAATGGCGGAACCTCTGTTTTCTCCAGATTAGGAGCGAGATGGGCCATACTAAACGATCTTTCTCCAGCAGCCACCTTTATCGCCTATCACTACAATCGGTCGGCCAATGATTTCAAGGAACAGGCAAATCGGATATTAGATTGGGTTCAGCAAGAACTTGGGTGGATGTATGAGACTATGCATGTTGACGGAAAGACCAAGGGATGGGTTAATCATATCATCTGGTCCGATGTTTTTGCTTGTCCTGCTTGTTCCCAGGAAATTGTCTTCTGGCAGGTGGCGGTAGATGAATCCACCCGCAAAATATGTAAAAGTTTTCCCTGCCCTCATTGCCATACGGTGTTAGAAAAACGTTTACTAGAGCCCGTTTTGGAGTCAAGGTACGATCGGGCCATTAATCAGTACATCACCCAAGTTAAGCAGATTCCGGTGTTAATCAACTATACCGTAGACGGTAATCGTTTGGAGAAGATCCCCGATGAAAAGGATCTGAACCTGATTAAAACCATCGAGGATTATGATTTTCCCTATTGGTTTCCCACGGATCCCCTGCCCCAAGGACACAGTACGAGGCAGCCTCGCCTCTCGCATGGCCTGACCCATGCTCACCATTTTTATACCAGAAGGGCCCTGATGACCCTTGCGGCTTTCGCCCAAGAGGCCCATCGGGAGTGTCTTGATGCCCTATGGGTTCTCACCGCTGTTGCGGAGGGTTCCTCCCGTTTAAACCGGGAGCGACCGTGGGGTTTGCCAAGCAAGTTATCCGGCACTCTCTATGTTAGTGCCTTGACCCGTGAGATCAATGTTTTAGATTTCATGAGACGCAAGCTCAGAAGATATCCCACAGTCCCATTATCCCAAACCTCTGTCTTCTGTCAGTGTGGCTCCGCAACCGATCTAGGATTTACTAGTGATTCCATCGACTATATCTTCACAGATCCTCCCTTTGGGGGCAATTTAATGTATTCCGAGCTCAATTTCCTGTGGGAGTCATGGATTCAAATCTTTACTAACAACAAAACCGAGGCCATTGAGAACAAGGTCCAAGGGAAAGGGTTACCAGAGTATCGGGAACTGATGATGCGCTGCTTCGAGGAGTATTACCGGGTTCTCAAGCCGGGACGGTGGATCACTATTGTTTTTCACAATTCCAAGAATGCGGTATGGAATGCATTGCAGCAATCTTTGCAGGAAGCAGGTTTCCTTATTGCCGATGTAAGTGCACTGGATAAGAAACAGGGAACCTTTAAACAGGTTACAGGGGATAAGGTGATCAAGCAAAACTTGGTGGTCTCTGCATTTAAGCCCACCTCTTATAGTTTCCGACCAACGGAACTAGAGTACAAGGAAGAGGAATGGGTTTGGGAATTTATCCAGAATCATCTTGGGGATCTACCTGTTTTGCGGGAGGAAAATGGCAAGATGGCAGATGACCCGGAAAGAAAGGGATATCAGCTCTATGATCGTTTAGTGGCCTTTTGTGTGGAGCATAGTATTAGTGTGCCAATTTCTGCCGGTGATTTTTATGCTGGCTTGTCTCACCGCTATCCCCAAAAGGGCGGCATGTATTTTCTATCCAGCCAGCTTTCGTAGTGGATGCAAGTATTGATATTGCTGTATAGGTTGGCTCGGTAGTGTCGTCGAGTTAAGAAGAGCGTGGTGCATCTGCTTGTGGGGCCCTTCGCTTTACAATGGCCTTTTGTGTGATAAAATAAATCTTAGGAGCTGGTTTTCTTTGTGCTATGGCCCCAATTGGAGGTACTGAGAATGAAAATCACGAAGGACACCTCTATTTTTGATGCACTGCAATCTCACGCCAAAGCCAAAGATGTGTTTGCCGAATTTGGGATGGAATGCTTAGGCTGCATGGGGGTGGGGGAGAGTATAGAAAGCGGTGCAAGGATGCATGGTGTCGATGTTGATTTACTTGTGAAACGCTTGAATGAGTTGCAAAGCCAAGCAGAGTAACCTGCCTAGGAGGTATAAAAAGTGAATGCTTCTTTTTCGACGGGACTTGGCAAAGTATCCATAAACGAACGAGTGATCAGTGCCGTGGCAGGTCGTGCCGCCACTGAATGCTATGGTATTGTTGGCATGTCTTCAAAGACCGTACAGGATGGTCTAGCCGAGCTTTTGGGTTTTGAACAAGTTGACCGAGGGGTTGGAGTAAGGATCGAAGAGGATTTGGTTACCGTTGACCTACACATTATTGTCCAATATGGTGTTCGGATTTCAGAGGTGGCCAACAACGTCCGAGCCAAGGTGAAGTATGCCGTAGAGACCTTGCTAGGTCTTAAGGTTGCTTGCGTAAATATTCATGTCGAAGGTGTGCACGTAACAGGAGTAGATACACTCGGCTAATATCCATTGGAGTAAAGGAGAACAACATTGTGGAAGGGAAATTAACCGGGGCACAGTTCCGCAAGCTTCTTTACGCGGCCATTATTGCTCTAGCAGAACACAAAGACGAAATAAATGCATTAAATATATTTCCCGTGCCCGATGGAGACACGGGGACAAACATGTTCTTGACGCTTTATGCGGCAGGTTTAGAGGTAGAGAAGGTTACCACTAATGTTCTATTTGAAGTGGCTCAGATCGCAGCCCGGGGGGCATTAATGGGCGCACGGGGTAACTCAGGGGTCATTCTCAGCCAGCTAATCCGAGGATTTGCCAATGGGTTAGGTAGGAAACAACACGCGGATCCCAATGATTTGGCCCTAGCTCTGATCTCTGCATCAAGACAGGCGCAACAAGCGGTGATGAAGCCAGTAGAAGGGACGATGTTGACCGTTGCCAGAAGTATGGCCCAGGAAGCAAGGCAGAACGCTAAAGCCGGAGACGTGCTGGATTTTGCCAAACTGACATGTCGTGCCGCCGAAGACGCCTTGGCCAGAACCCCCGAACAGCTGCCCGTGCTAAAGCAAGCTGGTGTGGTTGATGCTGGGGGCAAGGGAATCGTTGTGATTTGTCAGGGAGCCTTGGGGGCCTGGGATAGTGAACAAGAGCTTGACCTTGGTATCCTCAAAGGAGTGACAGCTTCCGATGAGTCGGCCAAAGCCAAGTCATTGGATATACCGACAATTACGGAAGAAGACATCGTAGGCAAGTACTGTACCGAACTACTCCTATATGGACAGGGGATCGATGAGAAGCGGGTACGTAAGGTACTCATGGAGTATGGAGATTCCCTGATGGTAGTGGGAGATGGAAGGGCCTTTAAGATACACATTCATACCGACTACCCCGGAAAGGTGCTCAATTACTGTGGTCTTCTTGGGGACATGCGGGGGATCAAGATCGACAACATGGTGGAGCAGAACCAAAACCTGATCCAACGAGCAAATGGCACCACGCCGAAGAAGAAAACAGGAGTGGTGGCGGTGGCGGTAGGAGAAGGGTTCGAAGAGATTTTCCGTAGCCTAGGTGCCGATGAGGTTGTCTCTGGGGGTCAGACTATGAATCCAGCTACGGAGGACTTAATGGAGGCGGTCAACCGGGTTGAGGCAGAGTCAGTGGTGATCTTACCTAACAACAAGAATATTATTGCCACAGCAAAACAGGTGGCTGAACTGGTAGAAAGACCCATCGAGGTTGTGCCTAGTCGGACTGTTCCTGAGGGAATTATAAGTATGATCAACTACGACCCTAGTGAAGATGCCAAGGCGAATCGGGGAAACCTAGAGTCGGTGATTAAACAGATCAAAAATGGTGAGGTTACCTATGCGGTCCGGGGTCTTGAAGTGGATGGCTTTTCAGTAAGCGAGAATGATATTATTGGACTCTGGAATGGTAAGCTTAGTGCAGTGGGTTCCGAAGTAAATAATACGCTACTGGACTTAATCGATGCCATGCTTGATGAGGACGATGAACTAGTCAGTGTCTATTATGGCTCCGATGTGACCAAAGAGAAGGCGGAAGAGATCTATAAGTCTATTTCCAGCAAGTATCCTGATCTGGAAATTGAATTATACTATGGTGGCCAACCATTGTATTACTACTTGGTTGCTATTGAATAAGCCAAGAAGGGAGGGCGACTATGGCCATACGGGTTTTCACCGACAGTTCTGCGGATATTCCCAAGGAACTGAAGGATGAGTATAACATAGTGGATGTGCCCTTAAAGATTAGGTTTGGGGATGAGGAGTTTAAGGATGGGGTGGAACTGTCCGCTGCTGATTTTTATACTAAGCTTGCAGGAAGCTCTGTGATGCCGTCCACATCACAGCCTTCTCCTGGGGAGTTTATCGAAGCGTACAAGGCCCACAGCCAGCCACAGGATACGATTATATCGGTACATCTATCTAGTGAGCTAAGTGGCACCTTTCAATCCGCAAACCTAGCATCATCCATGATCAATGATCGGGAAATTATTGTCATTGACGGTAGGAACGCTTCTGTGGGAACGGGGATGATTGCCCTTGCTGCTGCAGGGGCCGCCGCCCAAGGAAAGACTAAAGATGAGATTGTCGCCCTATGCAAGCGGATTGTCTCTAATCTGAAAGTCTACTTTGTGGTGGAGACCTTGGAGTACTTACACAAAAATGGACGGATTGGTAAGGCCGCCGCACTGGTTGGAGGATTGCTAAAGATTAAGCCGATCCTCTGTATCGATGATGGAGTGGTTGCTCCCTATGCTAAGGCCCGGGGCACAAAAAGAGCCTTAAGCCAGATGGTTGCGGAAGTGGCACAGGATATTTCCCAGTTCAAGAAAGAACCAGTCATCTTTGTTGTCCATGCCAATAATGAAGCAGGGGCCAAGGATCTTGTGGAACGATTAATGCAGGAGACCAACTGCCCCCAACCCAGTGTTGCAGTTGTTGGTCCGGTTATTGGCAGTCATGCGGGTCCGAACACCCTTGGTGTTTTGTGCTATGACGCGGCGCTGCTAGAGTAAATGAAAGCGGCGGATTGATCCGCCGCCTGTGGGAGAGGAGAAACCGGAGGAAGGACTGTTGCCTTGAGACTAAGGCAATGGTACTTCCAATTTCTGGGGAGGGTTTTGCCTCTTTCCATTTCATAGTATGTAGTGGACATGTTAATAATATGCATGGTGGGGCTTGGAAATTATCGACATTAAGCGGGGTTTAGTCTAAGTGATCCTGATTAGGACAACCCATATTACAGACTAGGTTAGCTTGTCCATGGGTGGTCTAACCTCCTAATTGTTCCAGACTGAAAGGAGGGAAGCCGAGGGTGTGCTCTGCTTTACACACAATCTCGGTGCCCTTTATTGAGAATTATCGGCGGGTCCTTAAGGGGGCGGGTGCTAAAAGCCCCCAAAGGTACGGCAACAAGACCGACCACTGACCGGGTGCGGGAGTCCATCTTTAATATCATCGCCCCGTTTATCCAAGGGGCCTATTTCCTTGATCTATTTGCAGGTTCCGGGGCCATAGGAATAGAGGCTTTAAGCCGGGGAGCAAAAAAAGTGGTCTTTGTCGAGAAATCCAAAAGGACTGCTTCGGGGATCAGGGCCAATGTACAAATGTTCGGCCTAGAAGATCGGGCAGAAGTGTTAGTCGGAGATGTCTGGAGTCACGTCCCCAAGCTGATGGATTTTGATCTTGTATTTGCTGATCCGCCCTTCGATTGTGGATTTGTGGGCCCTTTGCTAGACCTGGTAGAGACAAGTGGTATCCTAAAGGACCAAGGATTTTGCATCATTGAACATAGTCTGAAGGAGAGCCCTCCGCAAGCTCTCAGTGGCCTATCATTAATACGCCAAAGGCGCTATGGTTCCATTGAGGTATCGGTTTTCAGAAAAGAGGAGAAGCAAAATGAGAGTGGCAATATGTCCCGGTAGTTTCGATCCGGTAACGTACGGGCACCTAGATGTGATCAAGCGTGCGACCAGGATTTTCGACCGGGTTTATGTTACCGTATTGAACAACCCGACGAAAAACCCCCTGTTTACAGTTGAGGAGCGACTTGACTTTCTAAGAAGGGCCACGGCCGATCTGGAAAATACTGTATGCGAGTACTTTGAAGGCCTTTTAGTAGATTATGCCCGGCAGCGCAAAGCGGTGGCCATGGTACGGGGATTGCGGGCTGTATCCGATTTTGAATCCGAGTTTAAGATGGCCTCGATGAACCGAAACCTGAACCCTGATGTGGAGACTATTTTCATGATGACTAGTGGGGAGTATGCTTTTCTATCGTCTAGTATTGTTCGTGAAGTGGCTAGTTACGGTGGTGATGTCTCTAAATGGGTTCCTGGTTTCGTCGCGGTAGCATTACAGGCGAGGTTGCAAGAACGTAATCTAGAGAGGAGCCGCCAACTATGAGCCAAGTAGAGCTTTTCATTCTGCTGGATCGACTGGATAACCTGTGTAGTGGGGCGAAACATGTGCCGATGACTGACCTGGTACTAATTGATCAGAAGGAGCTACGGGAACTCATTGATCGATTGCGGCTTAGTCTGCCGAAGGAAGTTAAGCAGGTTCAGCAAATGGCAAGGACAGAGAAGAAGATGAATCAACAAGTACGCAGCGAAGCAGATGAGATCATTACCCGGGCGAAGCAGGAGGCAGAAAAACTGGTCCTGGAGACGGAAATCCACAAACGGGCCCAGCAGGAGGCTGAGAAAATTAGACTCGAGGCGGAACGAAAGGCCGAGGAGATCCGTAAAGGCGCGGATGAGTATGCGGCATCGGTTCTATCCAATTTACACGAAGCTTTGAAAAAGACGATGGATGTTGTAGAACGGGGTCAAAGGGAGTTGGCAAAGGCTAAGCCAAAGCAAGCTAGTCCCTCGGCATCCTGATCCGAAACCAAATTAATTTGATGCTTCTTACCAATATGCCCCCTAGTAATAGCCCTAAGGGGATTACCAGAAACCAGCTGGCATTTAGCGTGGCTGTGAGGAACCTCGATAGAGGACTGTGAATCGAGCTGGTGTCCTGAACCATAGTGGGTACGGTGAGCAATCTGGAGACTAGGGGAACGCCTGGGCCCAACAGGAACATGGTGGTAATGACAGCCAGGATACTATGTAGTGCTCGGGCAAGCATATAAGGAAAGATGCGAATATCGGTTCCGTAGACCATGCTTGCTACTTGGGCATGGACGGAAAAGCCACTCCAGGCAATGATTGCACTGGCGGCGATGATCCTTTCAATAAGGGGAGCTGCGGCATGACTAGCCATCTCTGAGCCGATGGTTATTTCAAAGGAACCGCTGATTAGAGCTGGAATAATGGTTTTATTTATACCAAAAGGACGAAGAATGACAGCAAAAACAGAGGCCAGAAGGTCAGTTATTCCTGCTAGGGTGAGAATACGGATCAGCACCGAAAACATGATAATGCATCCACCGACGAAGAATAGGGAAGAGAAGGCATCCTTGATGGAATCACTGAGTAAGTGTCCAAAGGTTCGTCCATCGGCGGCTCTGGCCCGATACAGTTCCCGCAGGGCGCGGGATAAAATATTCTCCTTAGGTCGTGCCTCGGAGGTTCTATCGGATTTGGGGCCATGGAAACGCATAATAAAACCAAGCATAATCACGGAAAGATAATGGGAAAGTGCTAGTATAGCACCAAGTTGAGGCATGCCGAACATGCCCACGGCGACGGCACCGATGATGAACAATGGATCTGCTGTGTTTGCAAAGGCAACAAGACGCTCTGCTTCGGCTTGGGAGCACAGATTTTCCCTTCTCAGACGACCAGTGATCTTCGCACCAATGGGATATCCAGAGGCAAGACCCATGGCAAGCGCAAATCCGCCGGTTCCTGGGATAGCAAAGAGGGGACGCATTAAGGGTTCTAGGAGCGCGCCCATGAAATGAACTACACCTAGTCCCATTAAGATTTCCGCTAGGGCAAAGAAAGGAAGCAGAGCGGGCAAAACCACCTTAAACCAAAGATCAAGTCCGTATAATGATGCTTGGAAGGCGTCCTCAGGATAGCGTACCACAGAGATGGTGAGGACGATGGCGATTAAGGCCATGAAATAAGCGGTTGCCTTTTTCTTACGCAGAGGTTTCATGGAAACTGCTCCCTTATTGCTTGATGATACTTGGCCGTACTGCTAGATTAATATTATGGTGACTAGTGAATTATGCATGGTTTTGGAGTCTCTGGGATACGAAAACGCTCCTTCCCTCGGGCAGGGCGTACTCAGCAGGTTAGGGAAAAGTATCATTGTAAGTTAGCAAGGGCAAGCAATAAGGCAGACGTTGCCAAGGGGTTTACCCATAATCAGGGGGCGTAAGGTATCATATGGGAGATAAACGAAAGAAACTAGGTATAGCCTTAGGGGCTGGTTCATCCCGAGGACTTGCCCATATTGGTGTACTACAAGTTTTGGTGGAGCATGAGGTACCCATTGACTACATTGCCGGTTGTAGTATGGGAGCCGTAATTGGCGTGATCTATGCTGCCGGGGCCGAGACCCACATGTTAGGGGAGCTTGCTTGTAATATGCGGCTCGATCAACTCCTAGATATTCGGGTGCCCCGTCAAGGATTCATCCGAGGAGAGCGGATTTATAGTCTTCTTCGACTCTTGACGAAGCAAAAGAACCTAGAGGATCTAGATATTCCTACCCAGGTGGTAGCTACCAATATTGAAACCGGTGAGCTAGTGATTCTAAAGGAAGGAAATGCCGCCGACGCGGTAAGGGCGAGCATTTCTATTCCTGGTGTTTTTGGTCCCCATCGGATAGATGATGCGCTTTTAGTCGATGGAGCGGTTTTAGAACGCTTACCATCGGGTGTAGTACGACAGATGGGTGCTGATGTAGTTGTCGGGGTTAATGTCACGGCAACCTTTCGGGACCTAGTATCGAAGAACCCAGTAGGAAATGTCATCGAAATTATTGCCCAGACAACGGATATCATGGGGAAGGAATTGTTCCAAATCAAGGAGAACCCAGCGGACATTATCCTGTTACCGCCAGTATGGGATATTGGTTCGGCAGAACTAGAAAGGGCAGAGGAAGCCATAGAAGCAGGTAGACAGGCTACCCTGCAAGCATTGTCCGACATTAAGAGGTTGCTGGGGATTTCCTAGGAGGTAGGCAATGCGGCGACAAGCTCTAGCTTTACTGATTGTGCTCCTTACAGCATATACACTACCTGTCCATGGGCAGGAGGCAGCTCTTTATGCTGAGCATGTGTTGATTCAACACTGGTTAATCACGCTCGGCTACTTAGATGGGGTTCCCAATGGGTCTTTGGATGAGCGGACCTGCCAGGCTATCGAAAGCTTTCAATTGGAGCGTGGTCTGCAAGTTACCGGAGGGGTAAATGAGCAGACTAGATCCTTACTGCGGACCCTAGCTACCCCGGGACAGGCTGTCTTTCACACGGTGAAAGACAAGGAAAGCCTTTGGGATATTTCCCGGATGTATGGGGTTAGTATCACCATTCTTGCGGAACTAAATGGGCTACGCAATCCAGCACTTATTCGCATTGGTCAGGAACTTGTGATTCCAGTTGATGTTCCGGTGACCAGCAGTGATGTGCTCTTAGCTTCCTTTTCTGAGATCGAGCCGTTGATTGCTAATCAGAGTCAGTTTACCATCGTGGATGTGAAGACCCAGCTTTCAATTAATTTGATTCGTTATCACGGGTATTTTCACATTGATGCTGAGCCGATGACCAAAGAAGATACCCAGACCTTGCTCAATATTTACGATGAGCATCTAGAGGACGTTCCCCGGCCGGCTTGGGCTTTGATCGATGGGCAACGGTACGCGGCGAGTTTCTCGGGCTACCCCCGAGGTAGTTACTCGATTTACGATAATGGATTTGCCGGTCATCTCTGCTTGCATTTTCTTGGTAGCAAATCCCACGCCACAGGCGAAATCGATGAGGCCTTTCAGCAGGCGGTCCTTGCTGCCTGCGGTTATGGAATGTAGGGACTTGCCTGGGTATTTCGGTAATAGTATAATGGGAGTGCTGTTTTTGCAGGGTTGCTCCTGGACTTTGATATTGCTATAATAGCTTGGATGTGCAATTTGCGGATCCATCTTAAAGATGAGCATGATCAAGGAAGGGTGACAGATTTGAGGATTAATGTTGCACCCATCTTACATGAGCGGGGTGCTCAGCTTGAAGTTGACCAAAGGGCCAACATTCCTGCATCCTTCATCGTAGATGGCAATGCAAAGTCAGTTGATGTATACCTTCTTGGGACTCTTACGAATGCGGGCAAAAGCATTGTGTTTTCCGGGAGGGTATCCGCAAGTGTTCCTGTAAACTGTCATCGGTGTCTTCGGGATTTTGTATTACCGATTAACTCAAAAGTCCTTGAGGAGTTTCATCGGCGGCCGGTGGGATTAGTCACCGATGAAGAGACAGAGGATGTGCAGCCCGAAGATGATGATGGCTATGTCTTTACAGGAAATACCATTGATCTTGGCGAAATGGTTAGGGAATACCTGGTTTTGGCTATGCCGATCAAAACGGTCTGTTCCCCCGAGTGTCGGGGTATTTGCCGGGTATGCGGCCAGGACTTGAATCAGGGTGATTGCCAGTGCAAGATCGATGATTTCAATCCCCGATTCGCTGTACTGGGCGAATTGCTGGAGAAGATGAAAGAGGAAGAGTAAAGAAAGGTGGGAAACCCGGAAGGGGTATAATATGGCACTACCAAAAAGAAGACATTCAAAAGCTAGGGTGCGTACAAGAAGAAATTCCGTTCGGACCAAAACTCCAAACCTAGTGGAGTGTCCCCAATGCCATGAGCCGCGATTGCCGCATCGGGCTTGTCCAAACTGTGGAACATACAAGGGGAGACAGGTTATCACAATTAAAGCGGAGTAATAGCTTTAAACAAGAAAGATAAAGGAAGGCCCTGGGGCCTCCTTTTTCTTTCCGTAGCTCTAGTGGTAAGCTTTCCTGAGGAAAAGGAGGCGGAAGCATGACCAGTCCCCAACCCTACTACGTCTATGTTGGAACGTATACCTCGCTGATTTATATCTGCCAGTTTGATCTCCTAAAGGGCACCCTACGTTCATTAGGAACCGCCTCCGGCAGTATGAACCCCTCCTATCTTGCAATTCATCCTGGGAGGGGTTACCTTTATGCGGTCAATGAGCTCCCAGAGTCTGAGGCCGCGGTCTCATCCTACTCTATTGATCCGCGCACCGGATTGCTTACGCTTTTGAACAAGGAGTGCACCCAGGGAGCAGCTCCCTGTTACGTGAGTATTGATGGCACAGGGGAATACTTGTTTGTGGCTAACTATACAGGCGGTAGTGTAATCATGTTCCCCATCCTTGGAGATGGAAGCATAGGACAGGCACTTACCATCATCAGACATGAAGGATCCAGTGTTCATCCGCACAGGCAGGAGGGTCCCCACCCCCATTCAATCGTAACGGATCCCACCAACACATATTTGTTAGTGCCCGACCTTGGGACAGATAGGATCTTCATTTACAACAAGGAAGCAGGACTCCATCGGGCGGGCTTCGCTGAAGTACAGCCCCAAGCAGGACCGCGGCATATCACATTCCATCCGCAGGGCCTGTTTGCCTACGTGATTAATGAACTCGATGCCACAATAACGGTCTTTCGGCCCGGCACCGCTTGGGATGAGCTAATACCTGTGCAGACGGTTTCAACCGTACCAACAGGACATGCCGAAAATACCGGCGCGGACATACATGTGCACCCCTCAGGCAGAATCCTATATGGGTCCAATCGAGGTCATGATAGTCTAGTGATCTACCAGATCGACCAGGACACGGGAAAACTTGCCTATGTGGACCACCAAACAACCTTGGGCAAGACGCCCAGGAATTTTGTGATTGATCCAACCGGTCGCTGGCTTTTGGTGGCTAATCAGGATAGTGATACCATCATAGTCTTTGCCATAGACCAAAGGACAGGGAGACTTAGGACAAACGGCCAGTTCCTCGAAGTACCCCGTCCGGTGTGCGTCAAGATGGCACAGATTAGTTGATAGAATCGATCTACCTTCATTCCCTGTTTTGCCCTGTCCCCTTCGTCTTGCTTACTACATACATAGTAGAGTATGCAATCAAGATTCAGGCTGCCTGCGCTTCATAATCGGGGGGCCGAGGAACACTGATGGGCAGACCGTGACAGACCATATTCTGGCCTCTAGTCGTCGAGAAGCATTGTTGATTCCGCGCAGAAAAGGGACTGCACCCATTCCGAATATCAGCAGTTCGACAACAAAAAGGGCTTGTGTATCCCACATAATGCCTTTACCTGCCGTCTATACTAGGTTAAGAGCCTCCTGCGTACGAGGAACGACAGGGAAGACTCAGCCGAGACTAGGGTGTCGATTGAAACCCTTATTCCGCTGAATAAGGGTGCAAATCGCCTAGTTTTTTGGCTCTTCGCTATTTAGTCCATTATTGTCTATGATAGCGGACGTTCCCCCTGTAATGATAAACGGGCTTGCCAAGAAAAGCCCGTCACATAAAGGCTACGCCTAACTAAGGCAGAGTTGGTCCCAACTTCTCAGTATTGTTTCTACTTACCGAGTTTCACCGTTACTGCGAAACGAGATCTCACATTGCTTGACCAAGCAATAGGCAAGGAAGCAGATAAGTACATGGGTGCGGATCCTGGGTCTAGTACGATGACACATCGGGCGAATGCTTAGAAAGCTTTTTTGGCGAGAACTTCCTTCCGCATGGTCTAGCGATTGGCAGGCACCAAGTACGTACCTACCATCAAACGGTAATGTTCTTTTCCTTTGACTAACGGATATATTTCAAGCAGTCTAGCGTGTTCCTGGCGAATTACCCCGGGCTAATTCCTCTTGGCCCCTTCTATATTCTTGTTTGACACCCTGGCTCAAGGCCTTACTCTATCCACCTCTAAATAGTAACGTCTATCGGAACAATAGGTCTCTAAAAACCAATATACCATTGGTATTATTCCGATACCGTGATATACTATTGGAAAAGGCCGTGGAGGTGAAGCGATGCAATACATTACGGTAAAACAGGCGTCTGAGCGATGGGGCATATCCGACCGCCGCGTTCGGGTGCTTTGCGCACAGGGACGGATAGAGGGCGTCATTCAGAAGGGACGTTCCTATCTCATCCCGGCGGACACATTAAAGCCCGTCGACGGGCGCCGCCTGCGAGGCAAGGAGATTCCGGAACAGTACGCCGCGCTCTTCGCGTCGGTCGACGGGATGAAGGCGGAGCTTGACCGTCGTCGTCCATTAACAAGCGGGGAGTTGAAACGCTTGCAGGACGAATTTCTCGTGGACTTCACCTATAACTCAAATGCCATCGAGGGCAACACGCTCACGCTTCAGGAAACCGCGCTCGTTCTGGAAGGCGTGACGATTGATAAAAAACCGCTCAAGGACCATCTGGAGGCGGTGGGACATCGTGACGCGTTCCTTTATGTGGTTTCGCTCGTCAGCGATAAGATCCCGATCACGGAGAGGATTATCCGCGAAATCCATTCCCTCGTCCTGATAAACAGGGCAAAGGACAAGGGCGTATATCGAAGAATTCCGGTTAACATTATGGGCGCGCACCACGAACCTCCGGAGCCTTACCTTGTCTCGGTTCAGATGGAACGGCTAGTTTCGGATTTGTCCCGCGACAACCGACATACAATAGAAACGGCGGCGCTGTTTCACTTGCGCTTTGAGGGAATCCATCCCTTCATCGACGGCAACGGGCGCACCGGGCGGCTGATATTGAACCTGATGCTGATGCAAGCGGGCTACCCGCCCATCGACGTAAAGTTTGCCGACAGGCGAAAATACTATTCTTGCTTTGACAGCTATTATCGGGACAACGACGCGTCCCAGATGGTGAATATGGTCGGAAAGTATGTAAAAGAGAGACTTTCGCAGTATTTGAGCCTGTTACAAGATGAAAAGCGGCCTCGCGCATAAAAAAACCGCGAGGCTGTTTTTACGGCTCGGCGCGGCGAATCGCGTCAACCTTGCTCAAAGCCTTGTTGTGCAGCCGATGCACCCAGCGAATGTAGCTGCCCGAATATGGCTAGATGGACGTACTAACGAAGCTAAGGAATGGTTTAGGAGTGCTAGGTACCGTTTGCGCCATGGTCAACACAATGAGGTTATCCAAGATGTTCAAAATGTCCTCTCTATCCCGGGGTTGCCCAGTGGCGCATACAGAACTCTGGCTAATCTACTTTAGTACCTAGAAACACATCGCGAACATAGCTAGGATATTACTGGAAGAACAACGTGAGTCGCTTAGCCCTTTGCACTACACAAGAAACTTGAGGATCTTATTGCTCAGGGGCCACCCGGAGTATACGACAAAGCCGCTCCCAATGTCTGACCCGGGAGCGGCTTCACCGAAGTGCTTGGGTCAGATCCTTATGTGGCGATCTGTCCCTGTTCGGCAAAATTGTTATGTGAGTTAACACGCCCAAATCCAGAATTGCTGGTGTGCCAGGAAGTCCCTGATTAGCCTATATGAAATCCTTATAAGGAACTACTCCTTCGCAGCAAACCTCTATTGGAGGTCTTTTCGCTATGGCTTCACAAGACCGAGGAGAAATCTTTGCCTCAAACAGATCTGGACAGGGAACCATTGAACGATTTTCTCCATAGACGGTCAACTAAAAACAGATAGCACTCCATGCCTCATGGTATCTGTTATGAACTTCCGGTTTTGTATCACACCCCAGGGGTTTGCTTCAAACTATGTATACTAGAGTCTAAGACAATCATCGTATTACTGAAAGATCAACAGCGATCTCGATCACTTCACCACTGCGATGGCTAGCGATTAAAGTGACCTCGTAGTCGCTGCCCGTTTCTTGGAAGCTCATCGAGGGAGAAGATATATTCCTTTGCTCCCCAGAAACCTTCATAACCCAATTCAGCTTCACCAACTTTTGCAACACCCGCCTCGCCTACTCTGATTGGTTGAAGCGTCTTCCCCTCGGGAGACTCCTCCTTCCCGGGCACCTTAATGGTTAACTGAAAGTCTTCGATGTTAAGAGGACTCTCTGACGCTATCACGTAGGCTATCGATATTTCGTTATGTGGTATTGTCTCAAACATCTTCAAGAGCTGTTTTGTGATGCGCTTCGTTGCTCCACAGAAAATTGATCAAAGCAACGAGCATGACAATGAGGCCAAAAAACAAAAAGATTCGTCCTAACTCGAGATAGGCCTGCTCTTTGAACCCCCACACAGTGTCTTTCCAAGGACCTGACCAAGAGTAACTTTTTAGCTTGGGCGCGGCAATATCTTTGGCAAATACCCGCAGCCATGCACCTGCTCCTGCAGCAACCAGTCCTATGGCAAAAGCTATCCACTGCCTAATTCTTGCAATCAAGGTATCCCCCCCGATCCTCCATCCAATTTACCTTGATTCTACCAAATCCTTCGGGTGATCGCAAACATCTCTCCGGGCCCCTTTAGCTTAGCTCCAATGGACAGGTCCAGATGCGATGCTCTACCTGTCGCCTAATCGGCTGTGAGTGACACCATGGGTACAGAACTGAGCAAGGGCTTCGCTGCAATCATAGAAGGGCTCCTTCAACCATCCGTGGGTATCGGGAGTGAAGAAGGATAGTGGCTGGACATATCAATTGAGGTACCTAATATCATCTCAAAGACTTTTGGATTACAGGGTTAGCGCAAAGAAGCATCACTATGCGTTCCAGCGCTTACCGGTGTCCTTGACAAGTAGTATGATAGTCCGCATAGCAAAGAGATCATGGTCTAAAGATACTACTGCCGTTTAAGTGAGCGCATGGTAGCACATGTTTGGTTAGTTTTTACTAGGTCAAGTGGCCGAAAGGAAAACCGCGTAGGCTAGGCACTATAGAACACTCCACATACATCGGGTGGGAGATCATAAGTCACGGGAGAATGAATTCCTGATGATCAATTTGCCAAGAGACTTCTTTCACGCTAACTGGATCAGCGGGAACCAGCGAAATTTTCTGGACTTACTGCTACAAAGGGACACCAATCATGCAGAACTACGACTCCTTAGCCTATCTGCGATGAAGACGGGCTTTGGATATTCCCCACTGTGCAATGCGTGCTTAAGCGTATTCATGTTCCCACTCGCTGCTATGCTCACTCGTTTGGGGCTATAGGAGTAACAAACGGAACGATGCCTACTTCACCGGATGAATGGTTCCTTGTAATGCTGCTCCATCGGGTTGTTTTTCTACTTCCGCTTGAAAAACAATAGATTCTCGTGTCCCCACGGTTTCTAATACCCTAGTGCTTAGCCCCCCATGACCCTTTACTTCATGATGGTCGGCATCAGCAATCCTGCTATGGTACTCGGGTGATACTGTTGACGGCTCCTTCCTGGGGGCGTGAATCTGGACATGTTTATGAGATTTTTTACCCTTGATTGGAGGAATCACTCCGGTTAGAATAGAACTATTAGTATCAGGTGTTAATACCTCCCCATAAACAATTCCAAGGCAGCTCTGCTGCCTTGGAATGATTGACTCTCAGAAGGGAGACTAGACGGCCTTCTCCATGGGAATGCCGATGGCCATGAAAAAAGCGGAAAGACAGCGTTGCTTGCAGCAGGTGTTCGCAGAGGAAGTCTTTGTAACCGATGAAGAGCTAGCCAAACGTTTTGGTGTTAGTGTGCAGACAATTCGCCTAGACCGACTTCAATTAGGTGTGCCCGAACTGCGGGTGCGCATCAAGGAACTGGCCGAAGGGGCTTTTCGGAACCTAAAGGCCCTCACCACCAGTGAATTTATTGGCCAGCCCGTTGAGATTGAACTTGGAAAACGGGGAAAATCCATTTTGGAAACAACATGGGAGATGGGGCTAGAGCGCACTGGGATCGTGCGGGGGCACCATATTTTTGCCCAGGCTAACTCGTTGGCAGTGGCCTTAATTGATGCACCAGTTGCTTTGACCGGTAGTGCGGTGGTACGATTTTGTCTTCCTGTTAATGTGGGGGATAAGATTATGGCCAATGCCCATGTTAAGAGTAGTGATGGTAGAAGGGCATTGGTAGGAGTTGAAAGCTTTGTCCGGGAAAAGAAAGTCTTTGAAGGAGACTTTGTCATGTTTGCCAGGACATTATCCTAGAACAGTGGACTTTGCTTAGTTAGGGGGCAGTTGGCTGTGAAGATTGCCTTAGACGCGATGGGTGGGGATTTCGCACCGGAAGAACAGGTAAAAGGGGCTGTCATGGCCGCTAATGATCTTGGTATCGAGACGATTCTGGTAGGCCGACGGTCTTGCTTAGAACCCTTGGTTGAGCAATACGGTGCCGATGCTGGTTTAACCATAGAGGATGCCCCGGATGTGGTGGACATGGCCGAATCTCCCCTTCGGGCGGTTCGCAGTAAACCAAACTCCTCTTTGATGGTGGGAGCAAGGCTTGTCCAGGAAGGAAAGGCAGTTGGTTTGGTTAGTTGCGGAAACACCGGTGCAACCATGGCCGCGGCGCTTCTTTCCTGGGGGAAGGTGTCCGGTATTGAACGTCCTGCCATCGGTACGATTATGCCTACGGCTAAGGGTGCCTGTACTCTTGTGGATGTAGGTGCCAACACGGATAGTAGGCCCAAGCACTTACTGCATTTTGCGATTATGGGTGCTTTGTACAGTGAGAAGGTACTCGGCGTCTCTAATCCGACTGTTGGCCTGCTAAACGTAGGAGAAGAGCCCGGAAAAGGAAGTGCCGTGGTGAAGGAAGCCCATGGGCTACTTGGGAAAAGTGGCCTTAATTTCATCGGCAATATAGAGGGCCATCGTATCTTTGAAGGAGACTGCGATGTGGTGGTTTGTGATGGTTTTACTGGTAACGCGGTATTGAAGTCTGCGGAAGGACTTGTCCAAGGGGTTTTATCGATCATAAAAGAAGAGTTCACCCGGGATTTTCGCTCAAAATGTGGTGGAATCTTGGCTAAACCTGTGTTCTCCAGGGTAAAGCAGAAAATGGACTACACTGAATATGGTGGGGCTCCCCTTCTAGGCTTGGATGGTGTATGTATTGTCTCCCACGGTCGTTCTGATGCCAAAGCGGTCATGAACGGATTGCGGGTTGCCAAGCAAACTGCCGAGGGAAACTTGCCCCAATTGATAACTTTCTACGTAGAAGAGAAGGTGGGCCAATGAAAGAACTAATACGTTCGGCCGGCATTTTGGGGACAGGTAGGTTTGTCCCTGAACGGGTTTTGACCAATGAAGATCTCGAGAAAATGGTGGATACTAGTGATGAATGGATCACAACCCGCACCGGGATTAAAGAGCGGCGCATTGCAGAACCGGAGCAGGCTTCTTCGGATCTGGCAATCTTGGCCGCTAGGGCCGCCCTTGAAGATGCAAATATTCGTGCGGATCAATTGGACTTGGTGATTGTCGCCACGGTGACTCCGGATCATGCCTTTCCCTCCACTGCCTCTATTCTCCAAAACAAGCTTGGGGCAACTAAGGCGGCTGCCTATGACCTAGCCGCAGGCTGCTCGGGGTTTGTCTATGGCCTAACTGCTGCCGCGACAATGATTGAGGCACGGGCTATGAATCATGTTTTGGTGGTGGGCGTGGAGACTTTAAGTAAAATTGTCGACTGGACCGATCGTTCCACCTGTGTGTTGTTTGGCGACGGGGCTGGGGCGGCGGTTTTAGGTCCGGTTCCTGAGGGTTATGGTATTCTCAGCTCGGTACTAGGCAGTGATGGTTCCGGGGCAGAGCTGTTGGTCCTGGAAGCGGGTGGATCACGGAATCCGGCATCCTTGGAGACGGTTCAAGGAAAAAGACACACTATCTCCATGCATGGGAACGAGGTATTTAAGTTTGCGGTCCGGATTATGGATGAGGCTTCCTTGAACGTGCTGAAAAAGGCCGGGCTTTCTTCCGAGGACATCGATCTATTCATTCCCCATCAGGCCAATATCCGGATCATTGACGCGGCAGCCCGTAGACTACAGCTTCCGGAGGACCGGGTCTTTGTGAATGTGGATGCCTACGGGAACACCAGTGCGGCCTCCATTGCTATTGCTCTGGATGAAGCCAGGAAAAAGGGTAGAATTCAGTCGGGAGATTTTGTTCTACTTGTTGGCTTTGGTGCGGGCCTGACTTGGGGAGCAGCGATTGTGCGTTGGTATTAAATGCAGAGGAGAGGCATAATGGGTATTGCTTTTGTATTTCCCGGCCAGGGCAGTCAATATGTCGGTATGGGGTGGGAATTATATGCAGTTGGCGGTAGGGTTCAGGAGATCTTTGAACAGGCTGATGAATTCCTTGGCTTCTCCCTTAAGGAACTATGCTTTCTGGGGCCAGGGAACCGGTTGAACCAGACTCGGTATACACAACCGGCTCTGCTTACGGTGGAAACAGCCTGTGTACAGTTGCTTCGAGAGCGGGGACTTGTGCCAGATCTGTTGGCAGGGCATAGTCTGGGGGAGTATTCGGCATTGGTTGCAGCAGAAGCTGTGGACTTTGCAGCTTGCTTGGACCTTGTGGTAAAGAGAAGCCTCCTTATGGAGGATGCTGCCCAAGGAGCAATGGCGGCTGTACTTGGGCTAGATGCAGAGTCAGTGGAGCGAGTCTGCCAAGAGGTAGGAGATGTGTGGCCAGCAAACTACAACTGTCCTGGACAGGTCGTCATCTCAGGAACCAGTAGTGGGGTCTTGGGGGCGTCGGAGAAGTTGTTGGGAGAGGGGGCGAAAAAGGTGGTGCCCCTTGCGGTGAGCGGTCCCTTTCATTCTCCCCTGATGCTTTCTGCCGGGAAGAGATTCTCACCCTACCTGGAGCAGACTTCCTTTAAGAAGCCCCAGATTCCAGTAGTCGGCAACGTCGCGGCCCGGGCCATTGAAGATGCAACACTTCTGCCCCATGAGCTTACTGCTCAATTATCCTCGCCGGTAAAGTGGGAGCAGTCGATTCGCTACATGGTAGATCAAGGGATCAAGGTCTTTGTGGAAGTAGGTCCGGGCAAGGTTTTAGCAGGCCTTATCCGTCGGATCGATCGTCAGGTAAGTGTGTACTCGGTGTTTACTCCAGCGGGGGTGGATAAATTACTTGCTTCGTTGAAAGGGGATGTAGTAATATGATACTGACCGGCAAGGTGGCACTTGTTACCGGTGGTGCGCGGGGCCTTGGTAAGGCTATTGCTGCAACCTTTCTAGGGGAAGGTTGTAAGGTGGCTATCTGTGATCTAGATGAAACTATTCTGCAGCAGACAGTAAGTGAGTTTGAAAAGGATTTCGGACAGCGGATTAAGGGTTTTCGTGCTGATGTGACAGACCCGGCTAGTGTGGAGCAGCTGATTACTGATGTGGAGAACACATGGGACTCAGTGGATATCCTAGTGAATAATGCTGGTATTACGCAGGACAGTCTATTGTTGCGGATGACTCAGGCACAGTGGCAAAAAGTGATGGATGTTAACCTAACTGGAGTTTTCAATTGCAGCAAAGCGGTGCTACGTGGGATGATCAAACGGCGTTATGGGAGGATTATTAACATATCCTCGGTTGTTGGCCGGATGGGTAATGCAGGACAGGCCAATTACGCTGCATCTAAGGCAGGTGTAATTGGGTTTACCAAAAGCCTTGCTAGGGAAGTGGCAAGTAGGGGCATTACAGCAAATGCGATTGCCCCGGGCTTTATCGAGTCTGCCATGACCGAACAGCTAAATGAGGAACAGAAGAAGCGCTTAACTGATCAAATTCCCATGCAACGCACTGGGCAAGCAGTCGACGTGGCCAATGCAGTACTGTTTTTTGCTTCCGACCTAAGTGCCTATGTAACCGGTCAAGTCTTAAACGTCGACGGCGGGCTGCTAATGAACTAGAGTATCAACAAGGGGAGGTGAACCTGTGGACGTATTTGAGAAGGTAAAAGAGATCATTGTCGATCAGTTAGGCATTGAGGAAGATGCGGTAACTCCGCAAGCATCCTTTACAGATGACCTGCATGCTGACTCCCTCGACATTGTAGAGTTAATTATGGCTTTTGAAGATGAGTTTGGTATTGAGATTTCCGACGAGGATGCTGAGAAGATCCAAATCGTGCAAGATGTGGTTAGCTACCTCAACGAGCGAGTCTAAAGTCTAGCTGGTCCGCCAGTCTAGGTGGACCAGCATCAACTGCATTTATTCTTTCCTTTATAACTGATTCAAAGGTTTTTAATCAGACTTGTTTGGCGTATTTATCCTGGGGTGAGTATTAACCAGATTGTGATTGATGAATTCACCACATGTGGGGGTGAAATGTTTGCAACGAAGAGTAGTAGTTACCGGATTGGGGACCGTTACTTCCCTAGGAATAGGCCCTGAGGCTTTTTGGCAGGCAATTCTTGCTGGTCAGTCCGGCGTTAAGTTAATAGATTCAATTGATACCAGTGATCTGCCCACTAAAATTGGTGCGGAAATCGATAAATTCGAACCTAGTGAGTTTATGGGGCGCAAGGAAGCCAGGCGCATGGATCGGTTCTCCCAATTCGCCGTAGCGGCCTCCAGGCTGGCCTTAGAGGATGCAGCATTAGTCATTACTGATCAGATGTCAGAGCGGGTTGGCGTGCTAATTGGTTCAGGGATCGGCGGGATTGCAACCCTTGAAGAGCAGCATAATGTCTTGCTCGAAAAAGGGCCCGAACGGGTAAGTCCCTTTTTCGTGCCGATGATGATTCCTAATATGGCTTCCGGTCAAGTATCGATCATTTTTAATTGCAAGGGACCAAATCTCACTACGGTGACCGCCTGTGCATCGAGCAATCATTCCATTGGTGATGCCTTCAAGCTTATCCAGCGGGGAGATGCCGATGTGATGATCACCGGAGGGACCGAGGCAGCATTAACGCGACTGGCCATGGCGGGTTTTTGCGCCGCCAAAACAATGTCAACCCGCAACGATGATCCTGCGGGAGCTAGCCGCCCCTTTGATCAAGGCCGGGATGGGTTTGTCCTAGGCGAGGGTGCGGGTATCCTCGTGCTTGAATCATTGGAACACGCAAAAAAACGCAAGGCAAAGATATACTCAGAGATCATTGGCTATGGTCTAACAGCCGATGCTTATCATATTACGGCTCCAGCTCCCTCGGGAGAGGGCGCAGCCCGGGCCATGCGGGCGGCATTGGATGATGCTGGTCTGCAACCAAGCGATGTCCAGTACATCAATGCCCACGGTACCGCCACTGAGCTTAATGATGCCTATGAGACCATCGCCATAAAAAGCGTCTTTGGTGAAGGGGCCTACGAACTATTGGTTAGCTCAACCAAGTCGATGACCGGGCACCTCCTAGGTGCTGCGGGGGGCGTGGAAGCCGTAGTCTGTCAAAAGGTACTAACAGAGCAGATTGTGCCGCCAACCATCAACTATCAGACCCATGATCCCGATTGTGACTTGGATTACGTACCAAACCAGGCCCGACCGGCCAAGGTGGATGTAGTTCTGAACAACTCCTTTGGATTTGGTGGTCACAATGCGGTGCTGGTATTCAAGCGATATGAAGCGTAGAATGGGGAGACGGCCCTTGCAACGACGGATAGGTGACCTTGCACAACTAGAAAGGTCCATACAGTACCATTTTCGCGATCGCAAGTTGATTCAACAGGCCTTAACCCACAGCTCCTATCGCTATGAGGCAGGACTTACAGGAGATAATGAACGACTAGAGTTTCTGGGAGATACGGTGTTAGATCTCATTATAAGTGAGTATCTCTACCAGCGGTTCCCCGAAAGTAATGAGGGCGTCCTGGCTAAGGCGCGGGCTAGTTTGGTCTGTTCTAAGAATTTAGCCCGGCATGCACTGGCACTTTCCCTCGGAAAATATCTGTTGCTTGGGAGAGGGGAAGACAAAAGCGGTGGCCGCAGACGTGCTTCCCTTCTAGCCAATACATTGGAGGCGGTTATTGCTGCAGTCTATCTTGATGGTGGCTATGAAGCATGCCGTCATTTTGTGCTTAGATTATTTGACGAGGATCTTCCTGATAAACTTGACAAGACACAATTTCTTGACCCAAAAAGTGCCCTACAAGAATATTCCCAAACCCACTATCATGTATCACCGGAGTACCGGTTAAAGTCTTCATGGGGTCCAGATCATGCGAAACTGTACGCGGTCCAGGCTTGTGTAAAAGCACAAGTAGTTGGGGAAGGAATGGGAAGAAGCCGCAAAGCGGCAGAACAATCCGCTGCTTTGCAGGCCTGGAAGACAGTCGAGCAGTGGTCTAAGGAATTTAGATAAATCTTAGTACTGTCGAATTAGGGCAACCACTCTACCTAAGACTGTAAATCCTTCTTGGTTGAAGGTAATGGCATATCCCGGATTTGTCGGAGAAATCAGAAGGCGAGATTCCTCCTTTCCATAGATATGTCCTAAGAGATTACCACGATTAACTGAGCTTACTAGCAGAATGTCTCCCTGGATGCTTTCCTGGTCTGGGTCGATGGCAATAATATCGTCCCTTTGCACAGCGGGATGATAATCAGGAAGATCCATAATCAGTGCAAAGCCGTTCTTGCTGATGGCACCGGGACAGTTCAAGAAAAAACGGGGTCTTAGCTTGGATAGGGCGGCTCCAACAAACTTCGAGAAGTCTCCTAGGACAGGGATACTGCGGCGCATGTACTTTCCCTGCTGATCCGTCGCGATCGGTAATCTGGTAAAAAAATCATCCGGGGGCGGGAAATTCCCGGTCAGCACCGCTTGACGGAAATCCACAATCCCTCGGAAGCCGGCTTTCCGTAGCCAATAGTAGACGGATTTTTCCTGGGCATACCCCATTTTCTCTGTGATTTCTCTTGCAGTTGCTGTGGGGTTTTGCATCACGATGCGGGCCATCTTGCGCAGTGTTTCACTATCATTCAATGCAGATTCAGCTCCATAAGCATTCGGTTAAAAGTGGCTATACATCAAGTGGTTACAGCTCCGAGTAACCAAATGTTAGAGTTAAGCGCCATCGAATCCTTTACCTAAAACATGTAAACTTGAGTGAAACAAGGGATACAACAAAGGCCCATCTCTTGGTAAAGTCCCACCAAAAGCCACTTCGGTTATTACCTAAAACATGTATATGAACATTGACTTGTGAATCATAGGTATAGAAAGGTAAGACAAGCATATACATGTAGCAATAGGGCGTGAGGGAGGCAAGATCATGGAGCTTGACAGTAACCAGACGGTGGATCTCGAATTAGTGGAAAAGGTGCAACAGGGAGACAAGCAAGCTGCGGAGGACCTTGTAACCAAGTATACTGGGCTTGTCCGCCATATTGTCACTCGGTATCATACCCCTTTTCATGACTGGGAAGATCTGTGTCAGGAAGGATTCATTGGCCTGTTGAGCGCGGCCAAACGGTACAGGCCCGAGGCATTTCAGGTCAAGTTCAGTTCCTTTGCGTATCTGTGCATACGCCGAAAGATCTATAGTGTGCTTAAGGCCAGCAATAATAACAAACATAAGCTGTTGAACAAAGCACTGTCTTTATCCGATTATGCGAATGATGATCAGAGTCGAACCTTAGGTGATCTAGTGGCCTTTGATGAACAAGGTCCTGAACAAGTAGTTATCGAAAGAAGCACAACAGAAAGACTAAGGGAATTGCTGAGTATACACCTGTCGGCTTTGGAGTGTACGGTGACGATGCTAGTCCTAGATGGATATACATATAGCGAGATTAGTATGGTTTTAGATCTTGATCTTAAAACTGTAGATAATGCCCGGACCCGATCTTGGATCAAACTACGGCGTTTGATCGATAACTACGGTTCCTTGCTTAGCCCCAAGATCCCCACCCAAGTACGGAAAAGGGAGGACTTAAGTATCTGGACCTGGGCGGATATTCCTTAGTCGTCATCCCGTTGCCAGGGGATAAGTTGCTGCTCCCCATTATGGTCTGTCCTTTAGATCTATGATAAAATTAAGATGATTTGGTGTTTTGGGGGCAGGAAGAGTAGCATGCATTTAAAGACCCTGGAATTAGTCGGATTTAAATCCTTCGGGAAACGGGTGAAAATGGTCTTTGAACCGGGCCTGATCGCCATTGTGGGCCCTAACGGAAGCGGCAAAAGCAATATTGTTGATGCCATCCGCTGGGTTCTAGGCGAGCAGAGTATGCGTAGCTTGCGGGGCGATCAGCTGGATGATGTTATTTTTGCTGGTACAAAGCAGGAACGTCCCCTGGGGATGGCCAAGGTGGAGCTTACCCTAGATAATAGTGATGGCGAGCTAGCCACGGAGTTTTCCGAGGTGTCTGTCTGCCGGACTGTCTACCGCAGCGGTGAAAGCCAGTTCATGATCAACCGGCAATCCTGTCGGTTGCGGGATATCCAGGAACTGTTCATGGGTACAGGACTGGGTAAGGACGGGTATGGGATTATTGGGCAGGGTCAAGTGGATGCCTTTCTTGCTGCCAGTCCCGCGGAGCGGAGATTGGTCTTAGAAGAGGTCGCCGGAATTAGCCTGTTCCAAAGGAAAAAAACCGATGCCCTCCGTCGCTTAGGGCAAACGGGAAATACATTGGTGCGGGTCCAGGATCTGCTTAGTGAATTAGTCCGCCAACTCGAACCGCTTGCAGTAGAATCCCAAAGGGCCCAGCGCTATAATGAACTAAAGAAGCAACTTGAAGAGACCGAATTGCAGATCTTTGCTTTCCAGATTAATAGTCTTTCCAGCGATATGGAGAAAACCAGACAGAGTCTTGCCACCGAGGAGTCCTTGACTACTCAAACCGAAGCAAGCCTTGAAGAGGTCAACCAAAGGCTCATCGAGACTAGACAGCAGGCCGCAAGTCACGCCGCCACCTATGAAAAGCACCAAGCTCATCTATACGAACTAGGGTCTTTTATCGAGAAAAACTCTGCTGAAATAAGTGTGATTGAAGAGCGCAAAGAACGGTACCTAGCCGAGCTTGTAGCATGCCAGCGTGGTTCTGCCACAGCCCAAGATGAGCTTGCTAAACTAAAGGTCGAGCTGGCCCAAGCCCGAGAATTACAGCGCTCCCTGGAGGAAGAAAGAAGTAAGTACATAAAGCAGAGCAAAGCAATCAAGGATGACAAGACCCAAAGATACCAAGCGCTACAGGAAACCGAAAGAAACCTTGATCATCTGCAAAAGAGTCTGACCGATCTTGCCAATCAAGAAGCGGTGCTTCATGAGAAGCTGAAGGCGGCCCAGATTAACCAAGCGGAAAAACAAAGGTATCTCCAACAGTTAGAGAAGGCTGAGGAAGAACTGGAGTCCTCCCTAAAAGGGGCCCTAGCTTTGGAGGAACACTGGGGTAAGGTCTTGGAGGGTACACAGAATGAACTCAGCGAGACTCAGAACGCGCTGTTAAATCAGGAAAACTCCATGAGCCAGCTGCAAAAACAGCTGGAAATAACCAATGATAGATTAGCAAAGAGCCGAGAATATCTACAAAGAGAGCGCGCCCGTCATCAGACCCTAAAAGACCTACAGCAATCAAGTTATTTCCAAGGTGTACGCGCTGTGTTGGAGGCGAGTATGCACGGTATTGTTGGGACAGTGGGTGATTTGATCACTGTTCCCCAAGAGTATGAGACAGCCTTAGAAGTAGCCTTAGGTAATAACATCCAAAACATTGTCACCGAGACTGTGGAGGGAGCTCTACGGGCGGTGGAATATCTCAAAGCTAGTAATAACGGACGGGCTACTTTCCTCCCCTTGGAGATTCTCCGACCGGAAAGACCACCCCGCCTTCAGGAATTCCCAGGGTTTATTGGGCTAGGAAGTGATTTAGTCCAACTTGATCCTGAGTATGAGGTAGTAATCAGATACCTTCTAGGAAGAGTCATGGTCGTTGAAACATTACAATATGTCAAGGAAGTCTTGGGCCAAATCAAAGGACGGGTACGTTTTGTGACCCTCGATGGTGATTACGTTAGTCCCGGGGGTGCCATTACCGGAGGTACCCCGTTCAAAGACCAGTCAGGGCTTCTTGCCCGACGGCGATTGCTAGAGGAGTCCAAGGATATTGTCCATGGGGCCCAAAGGGCTGTGGAGGCGTTAACCCGGGAAAAGACCGACATGGAGGCGGAACTGGCCGGACTAAGGGAACAATACGAGGATTTACGGAAAAGGCGGGAGCGTCTTCTTCTTGAGCAAAGTGAAGCCCAGCATCAATGGGCCTCTAGCCAAGATCACCTTGCTCGATTGCGCAAGAACCAAGAGGAGAAAAGACAGGAGCGGTTCCACCAGGAAGAACTGGAGTCGGTCCTATCCTCATCCTTTGATGCACTACGCAGTAAGCTTTGTGAGGTGCAGGATGGCTACCGAGTCCTCCTCGGTGAACTAGAATGTGGTAAGACCAAGGAAAGGGAATTAAGGAAGGAAATTGGGGATCTGGATCTTGCCTTTACGGAAGTGGCGGTACATTTGGCTAAGCTAAACGAACGGGTGGAGAAATGCCAACAAGACTCCGAACGGCAAGCTAAGAGACTCCATGGCCTAAGACAGAGAGTAGATGAGAGTGCTACCACAGTCCGGGGGTTGCAGGAACAGATCAACCGCGCAGAGAAACAGAAAAACGAATGTGAGCGCCGTGGCGCCGAACTGGCAGAGCAACAGAGGACCACCGCAGAGTGGTTGGAGGATGTGGCAGGGAAGAGACAGCAGGCGGCCGACCAACAGGCCCAGTTAGAAGCAAGGATCAAGGAACTGCAACAGGAACTTGAGCACAGAAAGCAAGGTGTCAACAAACTGCATCTTAGGTTAAATGAGCTTGGCCTAAGGCTAGAGCAAGCCCAAGCTGAACTCCAAGACAAATACGGGTTACCCCCGGAGGAGTCAGCTAGGTACTTGCCCCTACAGGAGCCTTTGGGCCGGGCAAAGGAGCAGGTATTAAGGCTCAAAGAAGAGCTACGGTCCCTTGGATCTGTGGATAACAGCAGCATTGAACGCTATCATGAGACGAAGAAACGCCATGATTTCCTTTCGGAGCAGTATCACGATCTGGTGGCCGCCCGGTCTTCCATAGAGAAGCTTATCAACCAAATCCAAAGGGAATGCGATTTGCGGTTTATGGAAACCTTTGATCAGGTGAAAACCGAGTTTAGTAAGACATTCAAGAGGCTATTTAATGGGGGCACCGCTGATTTAGTGTTGATTGAGGAAGAAGATAACTCGGTTAAAGGACTTGAGGTTTTGGTTAGTCCTCCGGGTAAAAAGATTCAAAATATTAATCTACTTTCTGGGGGAGAGCGGGCGCTAACAGGAATTGCCTTCTTAATGAGTGTACTGCAGGTTCGTCCCACCCCTTTTTGCATCTTAGATGAAATTGATGCGGCTTTGGATGAGGCCAATCTAGAACGTTTCGTTCGTTTGGTGAGGGAGTCGGCGACCAAGGTACAGTTTCTAGTGATCACGCACCGGCCCCCCACCATGGAGGCTGCGGATATCCTCTATGGGATTACTATGCAGGAATCTGGTGTCTCCAAGGTTGTTTCCTTAAAAATGACTGAGGCCGCCTCGTGATTACCAACGTAAAGGAGAAGACTAGATGTTCAAGAGACTGTTTGGCAAGAGGAAATCCGAACAAGAGACTCCCTCCCAAGCACAGCCAAAGACTCAAGGCCAGTCAGAGAAAGGGCATGATGGGAAAAAAGAGGAGGGCTTCTTTGCTCGGTTAATGACAGGATTGAGTAAGACCCGGGACGGATTCGTGGGCAAGTTAGAACAAATCCTCGGTGCCCATGACAAGATCGATGATGACCTGTACGATGCTCTCGAGGAAGTTCTAATCATGGCTGATGTGGGCGTGAATACTACCCTACGGTTGATGGAGGACTTAAAGGAGAAGGTGCGGGAGCAGAAGATTAGTGAACCCGCCGCCCTGCGTGAGGTTCTGCAGGAATCCTTGGTTGAGCTTCTAAATACTCACAGTGCGCCCTTGGCGAAATGCGACGGGGGTACCACTGTGTATCTTGTTGTTGGTGTGAATGGCTCGGGAAAGACCACCAGTATTGGTAAGCTGGCCTGCCGACTGAAGCAGGAGGGAAACAGTGTGTTGCTTTGTGCCGCTGATACCTTTCGCGCGGCGGCTATTGACCAGTTGGAGGAGTGGTCCCATCGGGTGGGGGTTCCGATCATCAAACACCAACAAGGGGCTGATCCTGCGGCTGTGGTCTACGATGGTGTCCAGGCAGCCAAGGCGAGGGGTGTCGATTACCTGATTGTCGATACGGCAGGCCGTCTGCAGACCCAAAAGAACCTAATGCAGGAATTGGCGAAGATCGAGCGAGTATTAACCAGAGAACTGGGCGTAGGGCCCCAGGAAGTACTACTGGTGGTGGACGGGACCACCGGGCAGAATGCCCTCTCCCAGGCAAAGCTCTTTGCCCAATCGGTAAATCTCTCCGGTATAGTCCTCACTAAACTAGATGGTACTGCTAGGGGTGGGATCGTAATCTCCATCGCTGACGAATTGGGGATCCCCGTGAAACTGATCGGGGTTGGCGAATCCATGGAGGATTTGCAGGAGTTCCGTCCCGATGCCTTTGTCGAAGCCCTTTTCGCCACAGAGAAGGCATAAAAAAACAGGTGGGGGATAGTAGTCCATTCCCCCACCTTATGGCTTTATACCACCCGGGTACTGATGATGTTAGACTGGGCCACCAGCAAATCCCGCTGTACATATTCGCTGACCTTAACGAGGATATCAAGGACTACCTTTTCCAGCAGGACCGTTGGTGTCAGTAGTTCAAAAACTACATCGGAGCAGAGCAAACGATTTTGGATCTCTAGATCCATCTCCGGTGATACGCCGGGTATCTCGATTATAGCCTCAAAGGGTACGATTACTTCTTCGTGCCTTACAGTATCCGTTTCATCTACATAGAAGATCTGCTTGTCAATTTGCCCTTGTTTGATCACCTTGTTTTGGAAGACCGCGTGGGTGACATTGATCAAGTTAATATCAATACGGTCCACCTTAATCGCTGGGTTGGGTAGATTTACGGTGCCACTTTCCACAACCTGGGCCACTTTTTCTCCAATCACCCGCAGTACCTTGAACCGCTCAATGGTAAAGGGTGGTTTTTGACACACCTTTGGTTTTATAGGGCACAGTGTCCTTTTCAACCAGCATTCCTCCTTTCTTCCTGCCGCAGTATATTTATATGTACCCTACCCTTCCATTGAACTAGCACTAAAACCCCAAAACAGCTCCTATCCTGGTCCCAGAGGCTCTGCAGCATTCCTCTACGTAGTACTTGACCTAGCCTCTTATACTGAGTATTTTCAAAACGTATCACCTCCTTTCGGAGGAGTGGGGTCGTGGGCGGACCCCTATGCTCACCCTATTTCGTTATTCCGCCTCGAAAAACAAAAAGGACCCGCTTGGGTCTTACTCTCAGGATATGCTTGATTTATGCAGTTTCTGTCTCAAATAATGTGGTGCCTAACATGATTGCTTAGCGTATCATCGGAGGTGCTCAAGAGGAACCTTCCGTCAAGATGGGCATCAGCCTTGCGCTGCAGTTTGCCGCTCCTCGTCTGTCGAATATATTGACCGAACGTGTGATGGTCCCGTAAGGAGCACGCAGTCTCTTTGTAAGGTTCACCTGCAAGTTGTTTCGGTTCTTTATACAAATTGACTCTCTGGTCAGACGCTGTTTGCCAGCTTTCTTGGGGTTTCCCAAACTGTAAAGCGCCGACGCGCTTCTCCCGTACCTACAACCACTTCTTTCACTTCTAGGCTGTTGTCCATAGTGTGGGTTCTTCCCTCCTTGTCAGGGGTATTGCCTGACTGGATCCATTCTGTAGCTTCTTGGATAGGATGTAGTGTTCGCTGGCTCTAGCAACGTAACGCCTGTACGTGCCATGCTTTGATATAGGTACGCCTCGGCATTCGCTCCTACTATTTCGTACCCGGTTGAACTCTCTTTTGTTCTTCAATATTGGAGGTTGACACAGCCGGTTTCCCTGGGTATACTACTGCTGTAAAGGGCCATTACTTAACAGTAGAATTCACTGGTCTTTTCGGGGTGTGAATTCGTGGATAAAGACTTGGAGCAATGCCTGTTATTTGACTTCTACGACGAGCTTCTAACCGAGAAGCAAAGACGGATCTTTCGCCTGTATTACCATGAGGATCTGTCCCTAGGTGAGATTGCAGAGCTTGTGGGTATCAGTAGACAGGGAGTCTATGATATTCTGAAGCGGGCAAAGACACAGCTTGTCGAGTTAGAAGGGAAGCTAAAGTTGGCAAAAAGGCACCGGCGTAACCAACGCTTGAAAGAGAGAATGTTATCCAATCTCGAGCAATTAACGGAAGCGCTTCATGCACAAGAGGACTCACTTTCCAAGGATCTTCTTTACACCGTCGATGGAACTTTGCAGCAACTGACAAGGGATATCCAATTGGTTGATGCTGAGTAGGAAAGGGGTATTTAAGTGTTTCAAGGACTAGCCGAAAAACTACAAGCTACTTTGGGCAAATTGCGCTCCCGAGGCAAATTGACAGAACAGGATGTGGATGCGGCTCTAAGAGAAGTCAGACTAGCTCTCCTAGAGGCCGATGTCAACTACAAAGTAGTCAAGTCCTTCACGAGCCGAGTAAAAGAGCGGGCTGTGGGTGAGGAAGTCCTAAAGAGCCTAACCCCCGCGCAGCAGGTAGTGAAGATTGTCCATGATGAGCTGCGGATCCTACTAGGAGGGCAAGAAGTCAGCCTGAAACTAGACAACCCTCCTACGACCATAATGTTGGTTGGCTTGCAGGGTTCCGGAAAAACTACATCCACTGCAAAACTGGCAAATCATCTAAAGAAGAAGGGCAAGAAGCCTTTGATGATTGCTGCTGATGTTTACCGTCCTGCGGCGGTGAAACAGCTCCAGGTTCTAGGAGAACAACTAGGTATTGCCGTCTTTAGTATGGGTACCGATCAGGACCCGGTGAATATTGCCAAGGCAGGTTATAGCCATGCTCTTTCCCACGGGCATGATGTGATCCTGTGCGATACCGCCGGACGGCTCCACATCGACGGGGAGATGATGGATGAGTTAGTGCGCATCAAATCGGCCATTAACCCAGCTGAGATCCTCTTTGTGGCCGATGCCATGACGGGGCAGGATGCGGTGAATGTAGCTGCAACTTTTAATGAACAGCTGGATGTCAGTGGGATCATCCTTACCAAGCTCGACGGTGATGCGCGGGGTGGTGCTGCCCTATCGATCAAAGAGGTGACGGGCAAACCAATCAAGTTTGTGGGAATGGGTGAGAAGACCGATGCCCTTGAGGTTTTCCATCCGGACCGGGTTGCTTCCAGAATTTTGGGCATGGGAGATGTCCTCACTTTGATCGAGAAGGCGGAGTCGGCCATTAGTGAGGAAGAGGCCAAAAAACTTGGGGAGCGAATTATTACCGCCCAGTTTACCTTAGATGATTTTCTAGACCAGCTCCAACAGATTAAGAAAATGGGTCCTTTGGATCAGCTCTTGGGTATGATTCCTGGGTTTTCCCAGGCGAAGAAAATGCAGGGCTTTCAGGTTGACGAGGGTCAGCTAAAGTCCATTGAGGCGATCATTCAATCCATGACCCCCCAGGAGCGGAGCAATCCTGACATCATTGATGGCAGTCGCAGAAGGAGGATTGCCACCGGTAGTGGAACTAAGGTGCAGGATGTGAATCGATTGCTGAAGCAGTTCAAACAGGCTAAGCAAATGATGAGACAGTTGGGCGCCTTAGATAAAGGCAAGAAGCCCAAGGGCAAGATGCGTTCGTTTCTTCAGTAGTAGCTAGATTAAGGAAATGAGGAGTGAATAGTTTGGCAGCAAGAATTAGATTGCACAGAATGGGCGCGAAGAAAAGACCATACTATAGACTAGTAGTGACCGACTCGGCCAAGGCCAGCCAAGGTAACTACATCGAGGCGATTGGACATTATGATCCCATCGCTGAACCAGCGCAGGTGTTCATTGATGAAGAGAAAGCCATCGACTGGCTAAAGAAGGGCGCTAGACCTTCGGATACTGCCCGGCGATTACTAGTTCAGACAGGAGTCATGGAGCGGTTTAACGAGCTTAAGAAGGCTTAGCATTAAAAGGGGGATGAACAAAGTGAAGGAATTAGTTGAGACCATCGCGAAGGCGCTTGTGGATAATCCTGAACAGGTTCGGGTTAATCCTGTTGCTGGCGAAAAATCGGTTATCCTAGAGCTTACTGTAGCCCCCGAAGATATGGGTAAAGTAATTGGCAAGCAGGGACGTATTGCCAAAGCGATTCGAACCGTTGTCAAGGCAGCCGCGACGAAGGACGGCAAGACCTATCACGTGGAGATTATTGACTAGGATATCACGGAGGGTATGGGTTGGGAAGCGAACCATTAATCAGCATTGGTGTGGTGACAAGGCCCCACGGGCGGAAGGGCGAGTTGAGGGTTAAGATTCTTACTGACTTTCCTGACCGATTCTCCTTATTGGAGCGTGTGTATCTGACGTTACCTGGGAGGATTGCCGAGTACGAAGTAAGTAATGTGAGGTATCACCAGGGTTTTTGCCTAATGCAACTGGTAGGCATTGACTCCATTGAGGAAGCAAACAAATGGGCCTTGGCGTACGTACAGATTCTCCAGGATGAGGTCATGCCCCTTCCCGAAGGTGCTTACTATATCTTTGATCTGATTGGATGCAGTGTAGTTACCGATGCCGGGGTGAAATTGGGTGAGATTGTGGATGTATTAACCACTGCCGCCAACGATGTCTATGTTGTCCAAGGCGAAGGAGAAGAGATCTTACTACCGGCAACGAAGGAAGTGGTCAAAAACATTGATTTATCCAACCGGAGTATTACTGTAAGTTTGCTGCCAGGTATTTTGGATTAGGTTAATCCGATGTGGTGATTGTGTGCATATTGATATTTTAACTCTATTTCCCGATATGTTTGTCGGTCCCTTTGATCAAAGTATGATCAAAAGAGCCAGGGAAGCTCATATTGTTGAGATCGAGCTATTTGATATCCGGGCCTTTGCTTTAGATAAGCACAAGACTACAGACGATTATCCCTACGGCGGAGGAGCGGGGATGATCATGAAGCCCGAACCCATCGTCCGTTGTTTGGACCATGTTCGGCACTTAAGGGAGGGTCTTGACGGCGAAGTGGTCTTGTTATCACCCCAGGGTGCCCTTTTCTCACAGAAGGTTGCAAAGGAGTTGGCGGCAAAGGAACACTTGGTTTTAATTTGCGGCCATTATGAAGGCATTGACGAACGGATTTATGAATATGTTGACAGGGAAGTCTCTATTGGTGATTATGTCTTAACCGGCGGAGAGATACCGGCGATGGTAGTGGTTGATGTGGTATGCCGGTTATTGCCTGGAGTCTTGGGCAGTGGTCCTGCGGGGGCCATGGATGATTCCATTGCCCACGGCCTGCTGGAGCATCCCCAGTACACTCGGCCCAGGGAGTTTGCAGGGCACGAGGTGCCAGAGGTTTTGCTAAGTGGCCATCATGCTCAGATTGAACTATGGCGACGCAAGGAATCCTTGCGAAGAACATTGTTAAAAAGACCTGAGTTATTACAGGCAGCCCCATTAGAAGAACGGGATCAGAAACTCCTTCAGGAGATTCGAGAAGAAGAGGGGTTGTTGGAGACTTAAGTAGGGAGTGAGTCGATTGGATCTGATTAAGGCGATTGAAGAAGAACAGATGAGAAACGATATACCGGAATTTCGGCCTGGTGATGCCGTGCGGGTTCATTTGCGCGTTGTGGAGGGTGAGCGCGAGAGAATCCAGATTTTCGAGGGTGTTGTGATCAAGAAAAGCGGCGGTGGTATCCGAGAAACCTTCACAGTCCGCAAGATAACCCAAGGGATCGGCGTGGAACGGACGCTGCCCTTACATTCCCCCAAAATTGCTAAGATAGAGGTTGTCAGAAAGGGTAAGGTACGCCGCTCTAAGCTGTATTACCTCCGGTCTAGGCGAGGGAAGGCTGCCCGCATTAGGGAAAGACGGTAGGCAGAAAGGATGGGACAGGTGGAGAAATCGGAGTTACTGGAGTTCATCGAAGCGCTTGTCATCGCGGTTGCCCTAGGTCTTTTCATTGTTATTTTCATTGTCCAGTCTTTCCTGGTGCAAGGACAATCCATGGAGCGGACTTTGACTGACGGACAACGGTTATTTGTGGATAAGATCACCTACCGATTCCGCGATCCTCAACGGGGCGAGATTGTCGTGTTTAAATACCCAAGCAATCCCTCCCGTAAGTTTATTAAAAGGGTCATAGGTATTCCAGGTGATGAGGTTGCAATCCGGGATAACACTCTTTATCTAAATGGAGAGCCCTTAGAGGAAGACTATATTACTGGTCCGACGCGTGGCATGTACGGTGCACCCACCTTTGGTCCCCAGATTGTTCCCGAAGGCCGTTACTTTGTCCTAGGGGACAACCGTACAAACAGTGATGATAGCCGCTATCCTGACGTGGGCATGGTCAAACGGGAGTTGATCGTCGGTAGGGCGATTGTCAGTTATTGGCCGCCTTCCCGATTGGGCTTGATGCGTATTCCAGGTTTGTTTAAGCAAAAGTCTACGGACTAAACCACTAGGTGGGTAACCAATGGGTTACCCATCCTTTTCTTCACGAAAATGAGGTTGATCCTTTGGATTTCAGCATTATTGAACGGGAGTACTTCGGCAGGGGAATGCAGTACATAGGCGGTATTGATGAAGCAGGAAGGGGACCTTTGGCCGGGCCGGTGGTGGCCGCGGTGGTATTCTTCTCCTCCTCCTGTCGGATCCCTGATGTAAATGATTCTAAGGCCCTAAGTCATAAGCGCCGAGAATTGCTTTATGATGAAATAAAGGCCAAGGCACTGGCCATTGGTATTGGCATTGTCTGGCCCGAGGTCATTGACCAGATTAATATTTTGCGGGCGACCCATCGCGCGATGGGAAAAGCGGTGGCAGAAAGCGGGGTTGAGCCGGATCTGCTCCTGGTTGACGGCTTACCGGTGCCTACATTGGATGCTGCTCCCCAGCTGGCCATTGTGAAGGGAGATGCCCTGTGCTTTTCCATTGCTGCCGCCTCCATTGTTGCTAAGGTGGAGCGGGACTGGATTATGATCGATCTAGAGCAGAAATATCCGGGATATGGGTTTGGTCAAAACAAGGGCTATGGTACCGCCGAGCATTTGCGGGCCATAGACAGATTAGGGCTGTGCCCCCAGCATAGACGAACTTTCTGTCACCGTCATCGGCAGGTAACGCTAGACCTTAGTTCCTAGCCTGGGTTTGCCTGCCCACGAGGTACAAAAAGGTGGGTGTAACCGGAACTAATAGGGTGGCGGCACTAACAACACCGGAATCATTAACCAATAAAGTCACAAGACTACTGATTAATGCTGCTTTAATCCCGGCGGAGATATAAGGGTTTTCCTGGGTTAAGGTCTTGAATATGGCTGGTGGTCTAAACATTAAAAGACCAATGACTCCTAAGGAAACCAGCAGGACTTGGCTCCAGATGGTATAACGCAGTAGTTTGATGTTTGTATTTAGCTTCCTTAGGATCGTGGAGGTAACCACATTGAAGTCCCCGTGCAGAAAGGACTGGGCAAAGCGGCCAAAATGTGAGGAACCGCTATCCTTCAGTGATAAGTCTACAAGTCCCATAAACCCCAACAGCAAACAGGTGGCCACCACTGCATAGCACAAGTGTTTCCAGGTAAGGGTACCATATCTAAGTAAAAAGAATAGCACAACACCGCCCATGGCCGCCGTAATTGCGCCACCGGTATTTGCACCGAGACTGGGTGTAGCGATCAAAAGCGCCGTGACTACGAGGATGACAATGGTAATTGAAAGCAGGACTCTGCGGCTGACCCGCGCCTTGAACCGTTCCATCATTACCGAAGTTCCTACCAAGGATGTTCCCACCAGTACCCCCATATATTCATTCCCTATTCCGTAAAAACGGGCGCCACCTAGTAAGTCATAGCCTAAAGGAGAGTAGATAAAGTGGGATCCTCCGGTGAGTACTTCAAACCACAAGACCCCAATGGTGACCAGGTAAATAGTTAAGAAAGAGCCAAAGGGGTGACGGTTAACCTTGGAGGCCAGAAGAACACAAAGGCTCCCGGTAACAAAGACGAACAGAAGACTACTACTGGTATTGGTTAGGTGGACATAGCCCAGGAGCAAAAAACCCAGGGGAATGGCGGAGATAAACTGGAGTACATAGCGGAGAATTACTTCCAGGTAACCGGTTAGGTTCTTGGTGAGGATCAGCAGGGCGTAAATGGAAAAAGTGATAATCACAAGGACAATAAAAGCTTTGATGATTGGTGCTCTACTCTGATTCACCGTCCGGGTGCGGTCCTTGATGGTGGAAAGATAAAGCATTTTTTCGGGAAGCTCCTCTTTGAGAGCGATCGGCCGGCCCATCACTTCCTTCGGGATTGGCAGATCCAGATGGGTCAAAATGGTGGCGGTAATGTCATAGTTGGCAATGAGGCCTATCCGTCTGGCCGTGGGGGAGTGGACAAGACCCTGGCGCCACTCGGGTCCAATTAGTAGGATCGGTGTGAGGGAGTTATCCTCTCTGGGTACTAGGCTAGCTAGGACGAGCAATGTATTATCGGGCAGCTGCTGGTGGAGCTTGCCAATATACCAGTCTAGTCTTTGAAGGGCATCGAAGACCAATGCCCCGTACCGTTCATCGGAGACAAAGATCCGTTGGCTATATAGCCTTGGAAGATCTCCCGGTTCGACCACCAACAGGTCGCTTTGTCCAAGGAGATCGAGACTCACAGTAAGTAGCTTGTAGTAATCAGTTCGATATCCATAGGGCCATACTGGATCCTCCATCAGTACATCTTGAACAGCACCAAGGGGGGTGATGCCTCTTTGGTTGGAGGTGATTAAAGCGTGGGCCCGTTGCTTTTGCCTGCCGGTGTCCGCATTTCCTACCACAGCACTTTGCAAACCGCCGTCGTAGATTGTCTGTCCAAGGGCAAAGGGGGTCACGGGGTATGCCAGGAGGGTACTTTGCTTAACCGTGCTTTCAATATAGGGTAACAGTACACCACCTTGGGGGGGGCTACCCCACAGTGAGGTCCAAATCTGGGTGGCGGTGAAGCCTCCTTGCAGTTCATCTGGTTCTAAGGCAAGTTCGGCATTAGCTCCAGCCCGCATCCTCGTTCCCGCAGCAATAGTAGCATAGGCGCAAGGTAGGTCTAGACTACCTCCCGTTCGATTATTCATTAAGCCTACAGTGTAATCCTCCGCCAGTTGGCGGATCGTTGGTGTATTTGCTGACATCAGATCATCGATGCCCACATAGCTAAGTAGGACAAGGACTACCTGCTTGCCCGAGGCGGGACTTGTGGTTACCAGCATGATGAGTAGAAGTGTAATCACCAATTTTGCCTTCATCTAATCACCTTAGCAGTTCATTGTAGATGTCTTCTTGGGCCTTTACAGCCAGGAGGACATTGAATTCTTTCTGTTGCCTTTTTTGGGCCTGTTCTGCCCTCAGCCAGAAAGGCCCAGGGTCTGTAAGAAACTGGGAGATGGCCCCACATAGGCTTCTAGGATCACCGGGGGGTACCAACGTACCACATCGACCGAAATCAAGGGCTTGGGGAATACCACCCACATGTGTGGCAATAATCGGAAGACCAAAGGACATGGCCTCAAGTAAGGTCAAGGGCAGTCCTTCTCGATGGGAGGGTAGTATCACCAGATCCACAGACTCCCAAAGGACCGACATATCCTTAACAAACCCCAGCCAGCGGAGCCGGTGATCCAAATCCAGACTAGTCCCTAGCCGCTGATAGGTGCAAAGTGCCGGTCCATCTCCGGCCAGATTCAGTAAGTAGGGTGGGGGATCGGTTTGCTCTAGCATCTTCAAAGCAGATAGCAAAGTATCGATTCCCTTACCCTGTAGCATTCGGGATGCTAAAAGAAACTGCTTTTGGTCATTGGCAGGTCTTTGCCGATGTGGCTGGGGTGCAACACCCCAAAGAAGTGATCGTACCTTTTGTGGCCCAAGCGGTATTAGCAGGGTTTCGATGGGCCTTGAAACCGCGATTAGTAGATCCAGCGGGGGCACAAACCGTTGGGCTAACCGGTAGATGAACATTTCCCTCTCCGAAAGCTCGTTGTGATAGGTACCGATCTTGGGGGTATCCATGCCCCAGGCGGCCAATTGACTCAGCAAAGCTGCTTTGTATCCGTGGGCATGGAGAAGAAAGGGCTTGTGACTACGGATGAGACTACGTAACTGGTAGACCCTCTGACCAAGCCTTTGGTAGTCTGCTGATACGTAATCAAAACCCATCCCTTCGATTTCAGAAGACAACTTAGGATCCCTGGGCCCAAAGACAGTGTGGTGGAACGTCTGTCTGTCGCTGTAGGCTAACAGTTCAAGTAAGTATTTGCGCATGCCTCCGGCAACGGGGCGGATGATCTGTAAGATGTGGTATTTGGCATTATTCATGGTTGTAGTATTACCAATATTGGAGGTTTATAAGACGATTTTCCAAGGTGATGTTCGCGGTATCTGCCACATTATCCTGTAGGATTAGCTTTTGTCGATGTGGTATAAGCTAAGTCCAGATACCGTTGATACCATGGAAAGGGGTAATCGTTGTGGTGGTACCTGGAGTGGTGCAAGCAAGGATCTATAACTGTCCCATCTGCAATGCAGATACGCCCCACATCGTCAAGGGCAAAAGAGGCGACGTCTTCGGACTGGAATGCAGCAACTGTGCCTCGGGCTCCTTGGTCAGACAGGATGAACTGGACAACTATGAAGTACAATGGGAAGAGGATTTGCGAAAGCTGTTGGAGAACCTTAGTGCAGAGTTCGAGGGAGATGAACAGCAATGATCGACATACAGCAGAAATTCCAGTAATAGAAAGAAGGAAAACACCGCTCCTATGGACAATAATCTACACACGGGGTTAATAAAGGCAAGGTTTGGCGTTGGGGTCACTTGTATTTCAATCTCCTTCTGATATAATCTAAGGAAAATGTAGGGGTGGAAAGTGATTCCAGTCTTAGGTCAAGTCGGTGACCAAAGGGATGTTGCTGACGTAATGTAAAGGGACGCCGCGATTTGCCTTTAGAGGGGTGGCAGGGGAATGAATGCTAAGGTCATCGAAATAGTCATGAACATGATCGAATTCGCATTAATGGATAATGAACACAACGATGGTATTGATATGGTTCAAGACCTAATTGAACAAGGCTACCAAATGGACGATATTGATGCAGCGTTTCAGTTCATCCTGAACCTTCCAGAGATTCTCAAGGAAAAGATGCAAAAACGTGATGTGGTAGATTGCCATGGTGATGCCATCAGGGTTTTCTCGCCACAGGAACGAGCAAAACTACGGGAAGATGCCCAAGAATGGTTACTAAGACTCTACGGTGCGAAGCTTTTGACCGCCGATGAGTTCGAGGCCATTCTTACCGAGGTAGATGTACTTGAGTTGGAGGAAGTGGGCGTTAGGGAGCTGAAATGGATTTTAAGTCAAGTGGTCGAGGATGAAGGAAGAGCTATCCTTCTTGCAACCACACCAATTCTTGGACCAGGTTCCAAAGATAAAATACTAGGTCAGTTAAATTAATAGAACTAGTGCCAGATTTTGGAGGTGGCAGTGTGTCGAAGTCGCTGGTTATTGTGGAATCCCCAGCGAAAGCCAGGACCATTAGCAAATTCCTAGGTAGGAACTATGTGGTCAAAGCATCTCAGGGAAATGTACGGGATCTGCCTCGCAGTCAGCTGGGGGTTGATGTAGATAATGGATATACACCAAAGTATATTACCATTCGCGGGCGGGGCCCGATTTTGCAGGACTTACGGAAAACCAGCAAACAAGTGGATCGGGTGTATTTGGCAACAGACCCGGACCGGGAAGGGGAGGCCATTTCCTGGCATTTGGCCCATGCCTTAGATCTTGATCAGAATGATGAGATCCGGATTGAGTTTAATGAGATTACGAAGCAGGCTGTTCAGGCAGCACTGAAACAGCCCCGTCAGATTGATCAACGTCTCGTGGATGCCCAGCAAGCGAGAAGGGTATTAGACCGGCTTGTGGGCTATAAGTTGAGTCCCCTGCTTTGGGCCAAGGTGAGAAAAGGTCTTAGTGCCGGGCGGGTACAATCGGTGGCTGTACGGTTGATTTGTGACCGTGAAGCCGAAATTGAGCAATTTGTCCCCGAGGAATACTGGACGATTGCCGCTTTCTTAGCCCGAGAGGATGGTCAGAAGTTCCAAGCCCAGTTACGTCGTAAAGCGGGCAAAAAATTTGAAATAAAGAATGAAACAACGGCAAATCAGGTATTGGCTGACTTGGAGAAAGCCGAATACATCGTTACATCGGTGCAGACAAGACAAAGACAAAGGAAACCCTCTGCACCCTTTATTACTAGCACCCTGCAACAGGATGCTTCAACGAAACTGGGGTTTGGCGCGCAAAAAACGATGCGGATTGCCCAGCAGTTATACGAAGGATTGGATATTGGTACGGCGGGGACTGTTGGTCTAATCACCTATATCCGTACCGACTCAACAAGGGTGGCTGATCAGGCCCAAAGCGAAGCGGCTGATCTAATTAGATCCTTATATGGTAAAGAATATGCACCTAGCCGTCCTCCTGTATATAAGTCTCGGGCTACGGCCCAAGGGGCCCACGAAGCGATTCGGCCCACCAGTGTGCAACGTTTGCCCGATGAAGTAAAGGAGCATTTAACCAGAGACCAATATCGTTTGTATAAACTAATCTGGGAACGGTTTGTGGCCAGTCAAATGGCACCGGCGGTGCTTGACATGATGTCAGTAGATATTGAGGCCTTTGACTATATGTTTCGAGCTACAGGCTCTACTGTTCGTTTTCCAGGTTTCACCAAGGCCCGGAGTGATTACACCTTTAAGGAAGAGCTGCTGCCTGACTTAGCCAAGGGAGAGAAGGTTAGATGCCAGAAACTAAAGCCGGAGCAGCATTTTACCAATCCGCCACCGCGCTATAGTGAGGCCATGTTAGTTAAGACCATGGAAGAGTTGGGGATTGGTCGTCCAAGTACCTATGCCCAGATTACGCAAACCATCCAGAAACGGGGCTATGTGGTTTTTGAGGACAAACGCTTTGTTCCCACGGATTTGGGCCAAGTGGTTGTCGCATTACTAACAGAACACTTCCCTGACATCGTGGATGTGGAGTTTACCGCCAACATGGAGGAGAAACTCGATGCCATTGAGTTAAATCAAGAGGACTGGACGAAGGTGATTGATGAATTTTACCAGCCCTTCGATGAAACTTTGCAGAAGGCCATGAGTTCGATCGAACAGATCGAAATCCCCGATGAGGTCACTGATGAGGTCTGTGAGAACTGCGGTAAGAATATGGTGGTCAAACATGGGCGTTTTGGGCCCTTCCTGGCTTGTCCGGGTTTTCCCGAGTGTCGGAATACGAAGCCGATTCTAGAAGAGGTGGGCGTGGACTGTCCCAAATGCGGTGGTCAAGTGGTGAAGCGGCGGAGCAAGAAAGGGCGCCTGTTTTATGGCTGTTCCAACTATCCAGAATGTGACTTTACCAGCTGGGTGGAGCCTACGGGAGAGAAGTGTCCTAAATGCGGTGAGTTTATGGTGAAAAGACAGCAGAAGGGTAACAGCTATGTCATTTGCAGCAACAAGGAGTGTAAGTATCGGCCCTAGGGTGGGGAGAAGAACGTGGATGGCTACATCGATGAGTTCATAGTATATCTACAGGCTGAGCGCAATTATAGTGAGCATACGGTAGTCGCCTACGCCCGGGATGTTGTGGATTTCCACGAGTTTTGTATCTCCTGGTTTGGTGAGGACTGTGTGGACATTAAGAAGATAGACCAGGATCTCATCCGTTGGTATCTTGCTTCCCTGTGGAGACGGGATCTGACCAAGACCACCATTGGGAGGAAGCTTGCAGCTGTCCGTGCCTTCTTCAACTATCTTTATACCCGGGGTATTATTGCTGAGAATCCCGCCCTGCACATTGCCCGTCCTAAGACCGAACGTCCCTTGCCCACAGTGCTCAAGGGCGGGGAGATTCAACTTTTGATGGAATCCTGTGATGATACTACCCTCGGTCAACGGAACCGGGCTATCCTAGAGCTTTTTTACGGGGCAGGGATTCGCCTAAGCGAACTTGCTTCTTTGCGATTACCACATTTAGATCTCTCCACAAAGCAGCTACGGGTCTATGGTAAAGGCCGGAAACAGCGCATCGCCCTATTTGGTGAGGAAGCTGCTCGCGCCTTAGAACGCTACATTAATGATGCGCGAAAGTGTCTATTGACGAAAAGTACGAAACAGACAAATATCCTTTTCCTTAATTACCGTGGTGGGTCCTTGTCCACCCGGGGCATCCAAAAGATCATAAAAAAACACGCGGAAACAGCCATTGCGCGAAATGATGTCTCTCCCCACACGCTGCGTCATTCCTTTGCGACGCACTTGTTAATTGGCGGGTGCGACTTAAGATGCGTACAGGAGCTCCTTGGACACGAGAAACTGTCAACTACTCAGATCTATACCCGTGTAGATAAGACTCATCTTAAAGCAGTGCATAATATGGCCCATCCGCGAAGCTAACTAGGAGGAATGCCCTATGACTACTTTCCATAGCACCACTATTGTGGCGGTGAGAAGAGGAGACTCCGCCGCTATTGCCGGAGATGGTCAGGTTACTTTCGGCGAGAAGACGATTATGAAGCACAAGGCCAAAAAGGTGCGTCGTCTTTACCAAGGGAAAGTGCTAGCTGGTTTTGCCGGAACTGCCGCTGATGCCTTCACCCTCTTCGATAAGTTCGAAGGAAAACTGGAGCAGTATCACGGCAACTTAACCCGTGCCGCGGTGGAACTGGCCAAGGAATGGCGGACGGATCGCATGCTCCGTCAGCTGGAAGCTCTCCTGGTTGTAATGGATCAGGAGCACCTGCTTGTCATTTCAGGAACCGGTGAGATTATTGAGCCCGACGATGACTTTATTGGCATTGGGTCCGGAGGATCCTATGCCCAGGCGGCTTGTCAGGCTTTGTTCTTGCATACGGATCTTAGTGCTGCAGAGATTGCCAAGGAGGCTATTCGGATCGCGGCAGGTATTTGCGTGTACACAAACGAGAATATTACAGTGGAAGAATTATTAGGAGGCGCGTAAGCATGGAATTTACTCCTAAGGAGATTGTTGCCGAACTAGATAAGTATATCATCGGCCAGGAAAGTGCAAAACGGGCTGTAGCAGTTGCCCTGCGCAACCGGTACCGCCGCCTGAAGCTACCCGATGAATTGGCTGAGGAAGTGGTACCAAAGAACATCCTCATGATAGGTCCAACCGGTGTTGGTAAGACCGAGATCGCCCGGCGCCTATCTCGCCTTGCCAATGCGCCATTTATTAAAGTGGAAGCCACCAAGTTTACCGAAGTTGGCTATGTAGGTCGGGACGTGGAGTCTATGATTAGGGACCTCCTGCGGATAGGCATTAGTATGGTAGAGACGGAGAAAATGGTCCAGGTGGAGGAAAAAGCCAGGGTCTTAGCCGAGGAACGGCTTTTGGATTTACTAGCTCCGTTGCCAAGGAGCAGGAAGGCCAAGGGCCCGTTTGATGCATTCTTGCAGTTATCCGGTCAACGGGAGAGCTTATCTGAGAATGAAGAGCAAGAGCCGCACAAAAGGGAGCAGATTGTTCAGTTTCGCCAGGAGATGGAAGATGCCTTAAAGAAGGGCGAACTGGAAGAACAGCTGGTTGAACTGGAGACCGAAGATCGGGCCCTGCCGGTTTTTGAGATTTTTACCGAATCCGGTGTGGAGGAACTAGGTGTAAACTTTCAGGATGTGCTCGGGGATATGATGCCCAAGAAAAAGGTTAAGAAGACACTACCGGTGAAAAAGGCTCGTCAGCTACTGATCCAGGAGGAAGCCCGCAAACTGCTGGATCATGATGAAGTTGTTGCTGAAGCGATTCATCGAGTGGAGACCTCAGGCATTGTATTCCTGGATGAGATCGACAAAATTGCCCAGGCGGGTTCAACCCACGGTCCAGATGTCTCAAGAGAAGGGGTCCAGCGGGATATTCTCCCTGTGGTGGAGGGCTCCACGGTGATGACCAAATACGGCCCGGTAAAGACGGACCATATCCTGTTTATTGCTGCAGGCGCCTTTCATACAGCAAAGCCTTCTGACTTGATCCCTGAGTTGCAGGGGCGTTTTCCCATTCGGGTAGAGCTATCTAGTCTAACTGAAGCCGATTTCATCCGCATCCTCACAGAACCCCAAAACGCGTTGCTCAAGCAGTATCAAGCGCTGCTAGCCACAGAAGGTGTCACGGTGGATTTCACCGAGGAGGCCATCAAGGAGATATCATCCATTGCCAGACTAGTAAACGAGGGAACTGAGGATATTGGTGCTCGCAGGTTGCATACAATTATGGAGAAACTCCTAGAGGAACTCTCCTTTGCTGCTCCAGATCTTAGTGGGCAAACAATAGGGATCACCAAAGAGTATGTCGTGGACAAATTAGGTAGTATTGTTGCAGATCAGGACCTGAGTCGTTACGTATTGTAATCCTTGATGAAGAAGCATCATGCCGTTTGAAGCCCTCGGGAACAAGCATGGCTAATGGGGCATATTTTTAGAGCAAGGAGCTTCCTTGCGTCAACGATCCAATCGCACCAAAGGAGAGGCAGGTACCAGCCCCTCCCTTGGTGAACATGATTCCTGCTGCCTTCCACGGCAGGGCGTATGGCTTTCCTTTTACATTTTCCGGTCCGTGCTAACCTCAGGTAGCTCCAAGGAGGTCAGCCGAGCCACACTGCGGGAAATCGGCTTGTATACGGCAAAGGTAACGCCGGAGTTAATAACAGCCTTGATTAAGTTAAAGGGGATAATGATGGGCACCAACATGGAGACCACCGTTTCCCGAGGAACGCCCATGAAATATACTGTAAAGATCAAGTTCAATGGGATCATCATCAAAGTCATGGCCAGTGAACCACAGATTAGGGCAAAGATCGCGTTAATCCGGGTCCGCCGGGCCTGGTACATTAGCCCAGCCACCACGACGAAGGTACCGGTGGCCACAATGTGCATGAGAATACCAATCCAACCACTTCCTGCTGAGACAGTCACGCCTTGCAGGATCGACACAACGATAGTCAAAAGCAAGCCACTCCAAGGACCAAACAGAAAAGTCCCGATTAAGATTGGCACATCAGCCATATCGTATTCTAGGAATGGTGCTGCAGCAAAGAGTGGGAAGCGGACTAAATACATGAGTACAACAGACACTGCGGCCAACATGGCCAATGTTACCATTTGATGAATAGAATCTCTTTTCACCTTGCAAACCTCCATGCTCAAATGAATTGATGCTGGATGGCAAAAAGAAAACGCCCCACTTTCGGGGGGCGCGAGAAGCAACCATATGTTATACTTCGCTTCTCTCATCCGGACTATACCGTCGGCACCGGGATCTAACCGGTTCAGCTTACGCTCGCGGGCTCATCAGCACTAGGGCTGCTTTACCGCCGGTGGGGATTTCCACCCCGCCCCGAAGCATCAATTACATTATAATGAGAGTAGGCATCAAGGTCAATACCCCCGCGCCCTGTGAGTAATCCTTAATTCGAGAAAAGGCATATTACGGCTCTCTGCTTGAAGCCGGCATTATCTAAGGAAGAATGCGCGGTATGTCCGCGTTTGCCTTGGGATACGACAAGTGCTTCCGATGATTTTGGTTTGCTCGCTCTATTTGGATATAATGTCAATTCATGGGGTACAATAATGCGAGATAAGCGAGATGATTTCAGAGTGAGGGGGGTAACAGGGCCTGTTTCCTGTTGTGCTAGGTACCCGAAAAGGCATGGGACCGGGGGCCCATTGATGAAAACCCGCGGGTAGAGCCTGGATTGAGAGTCTGCAGGATTAATCGATTCTTAGTTGAATACTTCTCCAGAACACATTAAGTTGAGCAAGGACGCAACTGTAGAAAAGTTCAGGAGCGATCAAGTAGCGGCGGTATAGCCGTGCCTAATCGGGAGGTGTATGTAAGGATGTTAGCGTATGGAGTCATCACAGGGAAGGACTCAGATGTAGTACTCGCAGGTGCAGAGTTTTCCGATATAGATTCACTGGTGCTCATCGTTGATCACTATTGCCTTAATCCGTTGTGTTCCTGCGAAGATGCGGTGCTTGAATTCCTAGCACATGAGGAAAGTCTGCGAAGACTATTCTTAGTCTCTGTTGATCTCAAGACGTGGGCAGTTACCAAGAAAGAAGTAAATGGCGTTACTACTCGTGTATACAACAAGATCCTCCAAGAGTTCACTTCGGGTATTCTCCCGGATGTAAAGGATGACATTCTGGAAAGACGGCAGAAAGCGCGGCAATACGGACGCGAAAACCCCGCCGAGTTTATCCCGGTTCAGACGATTGCTGATCAGGGCACTATTGGCTATGCGGAATTACACCCTGAAGCCAACCCCGTTATATTTCGTATGGGGGATACGGAGTACTTGGTGGACGATCAATACTGTTCCGATCCAAAATGTCCATGCGAGTCCGTGGTTCTTAGTTTTATAGACCTTAAGCGTCGGAGACCCTCCCTTGCGATCAATATGAAGTTGAATCCCAGAGGACGATACGACTATGAGATTCTTGATTGCTCCATGCCGCACAGGCAAGTGGCTGCCTTTGTTGATAGCTTTATGAGGGAGAAAGGGAGTCACTTCCCTGAGTTCAAACGCCGATACGATGAGCTTAACGCCATTGGTGCCGAGGTTCTGAGGAAAAACCGAGTTCAGCCACCGCGAAGAAAGACGAAAGTAGGGCGTAACGATCCTTGTATTTGTGGGAGTGGTAAGAAATATAAGCACTGTTGTGGTAAATAGTCCGGCAGGTGACTGCGGTGGTTAGCCGTTGTACGAAGGCCCGGGTATTTAGTGTTGGAGATGGAGAGTCCCTCGGGCCTTGGTCCTAAATATGTGAGCGAGGTTGCACCGGATGGATCTAGCAAGTCGAGAGCTTGTCAACGTGAGGAATACTATCACGTTTTGGCTGGCTTATCTAATCTGGGTCTGGGTTTATGCCCGGATCACAAAAAACGTCTAAAAGCCCGTCTTAGCCATTCCGCGATTTATTGATATTGCACTTTCTTTGTGATATACTACTTATCGGTGTAAATACACACGCTTTGTGACTCTGTTGGGGGTGCCGATTCGGTGCCAACTGAGGAAGAGCAAAGCGGAGGCAAACCAACTTGAGAAAGGAGGTGGACGAATGGCTATAGTTGGCATGAAACAGCTATTAGAAGCCGGCGTTCACTTCGGTCACCAAACTAGGCGATGGAATCCCAAAATGAAGGATTATATCTTTACTGAGCGAAATGGGATTTACATCATTGATCTGCAGAAGACTGTAAGGAAAATTGACGAAGCCCATAATTTCATCAAGGATACAGTAACAGATGGTGGGTCTGTGCTTTTTGTGGGAACGAAAAAGCAGGCTCAGCAGACGGTTGAAGAGGAAGCTGCCCGTTGCGGCATGTTTTACGTCAACGAACGATGGTTAGGTGGTATGCTGACCAACTTCCAGACGATCCGCAGTCGGATTGAATATATGAAGAAGCTGGAGAGAATGGAAGAGGACGGTTCCTTTGAAGTTCGGCCTAAGAAGGAAGTCTTGCAGCTAGTTAAGGAACGGACTAGGCTACATCGGTTCCTCAAAGGGATTCGAGACATGGATGAACTGCCAGACGCAATTTTTGTGATTGATCCGCGGAAAGAACGGATTGCTGTTGCCGAGGCGCGTAAATTGGGAATTCCTGTGGTGGGAATTGTGGATACTAACTGTGATCCCGATGAAGTGGATTATATAATTCCCGGTAACGATGATGCGATTAGGGCCATCAGGCTATTGACCAGCATCATGGCCGATGCAGTGCTCGAAGGAAAAGAAGGCTTCCAAGATGCTCAGCTTGAAGAAGAACAGGCCAGCCCGGAGCCGGAGGTTGAGGTTGTGGAAGTCACCGAGGATATGTTCAAGGAAAAGGATGTAGCGGCCCAAGGGGAGTAATAAAACGATGAAGAGCCCGGGCGATTTGGTGTCGTCACGGGCTTTTTTTGTGAGGAGGTTCAACAAGATGCAAGTTACAGCTCAATTGGTAAAGGAACTTCGGGAGAAAACAGGAGCCGGTATGATGGATTGCAAGAAGGCCCTGGTATCAACTGAGGGTGATATGGACAAGGCTATCCAGATTCTAAGGGAAAAGGGCCTTGCCGATGCTGCGAAGAAGTCAGGGCGGATCGCAGCAGAAGGTGTTGTGGATGCATATATTCATATGGGCGGTCGTATTGGCGTGTTGATCGAGGTTAACTGCGAGACGGATTTTGTTGCGAAGACAGACGACTTCAAGGAGTTCGTCAAGAACATGGCCATGCAAGTTGCTGCATCTAATCCCCTTTATGTTAGCAGAGACGAAGTGCCAACGGACCTACTGGATAAGGAGCGGGAGATCTATAGGAATGCGGCGCTAAATGAAGGCAAACCGGAGAAAATCGTGGAAAGAATTGTAGAAGGTAGAGTGGAGAAGTACTATAAGGAAGTCTGCCTACTGGAACAGCCCTTCATTAAAGATCCTGACGTTTCCGTGGAGCAGGTGCAGAAGGCACTGGTAGCCAAACTAGGTGAGAATATTGCAGTGCGTCGTTTCGTCCGCTGGGAGCGGGGCGAAGGTCTCGAAAAGCGGGAGTGTGATTTGGCTGCAGAAGTTCAGGCACAAATAGAAGGAAAATAAGTATTGGGAGTGGAAAACATGGGAGAGCCAGTCTATCATCGTATCCTGCTAAAGCTCAGCGGAGAGGCGATGGCAGGTGCTTCCGATAGCGGCCTGGACCTGGACGTCGTCGGGTTTATTGCCAAGGAGATTGTTAAGGTCGTGCAGTTAGGTGTTGAGATCGCGGTGGTGGTTGGAGGCGGGAATATCTGGCGTGGTGCTCCTGCTTCTGCCCGGGGGATGGACCGAGTGACTGCCGATTACATGGGCATGTTGGGTACTGTGATCAATGCATTGGCATTGCAGGATGCGTTGGAGAACCTTGGTATTGAGACTAGGGTGCAAACAGCAATTGAGATGCGTGAAGTAGCGGAACCATACATACGCCGTCGGGCAATCCGTCATTTGGAAAAAGGTCGAGTTGTCATTTTCGCATCGGGAACTGGCAATCCCTATTTTTCAACGGATACTACAGCGGCCCTGCGGGCGGCGGAGATTGAAGCAGAGATCCTTCTAATGGCCAAGAAGGGTGTGGACGGGGTCTATGATTCGGATCCACGGCATAATTCCAAAGCGGTTCTCCTTACGGAACTCAGGCATATGGATGTGCTGCAACGGGGCCTTAAAGTGATGGATTCAACGGCTACGTCCCTATGTATGGATAATAACATCCCAATTATGGTTTTCAATTTTAGTGTTGCGGACAACATAATTCGTGCCATTCTTGGAGAAAGGATTGGTACACTGGTGGGGGGGAAGGTGAATGGATAGTATACTTAGCGAAACAAGGGAAAAGATGGATGGTGTCATTGAGGCATTAAAAAGAGAGTTTGCCTCAGTAAGAACGGGACGGGCAAACCCGAGCCTGCTTGACAGGATGATGGTTGATTACTATGATGTGCCGACACCGCTACGGCAAATTGCTAACGTATCGGCACCGGAACCACAGTTGCTTGTAGTTCAACCATACGACAAAACCTCTATATCTGGTATTGAGAAGGCGATTCTCAAATCGGATCTAGGCCTAGTTCCTTCTAGCGACGGGAACGTAATTCGTCTAGCTATTCCACCCTTGACTGAGGAACGGCGAAAGGATTTGGCTAAGCTGGTGGCCAAAGAGGCTGAAGACAAAAGGGTTGCGGTCCGCCACATTCGTCGAGACGCCAATTCCCAAATCAAGGCTGCGGAAAAAGACGGGGATCTTCCGGAAGATGAGAGCCGGAAAATGCAGGATGATGTACAGAAGTTGACCGATGAGTACATTGAGAAAGTAGATGAACTCCTCAGCAAGAAACAACAGGAGCTGATGGAAGTCTGATGGATCTTAATGTCGTTGGGATGAAACTTGATGACGTACAAACGATGGCCGCCTGTTTAGGGCGGCATCCTGCTATTATCCGTATTACCCGGCCACCGGGTGAGCATGATAGCGATGGTGGAGTGCTGAGGGTTGTAGCCCAGCGTAAAGAAGATTCCGATCAATGGGTATTGGTCTGCGCCAATGAGATGGAAGGAGCCTCTTAAGCCCTTGGGGCGATGCTACTTCATCAATGGGTAAACAATGCCCGTTATCTTGCTGTTGGGGGGTGGAGGGCCACCACAGGACGGGGTTTTGGTGGCTGGATATGCATGAGGTCATTGTGGAATAAGCTGGTTGATCTGGTCAAATGGAAGAAACCCGATAACATACCACATCATGTGGCTGTAATCATGGATGGCAACGGGAGATGGGCCATCAGCCGAGGTTTTGCCCGTACCGAAGGGCATCGGATGGGGGTAAAGTCCCTGCGCCAACTGGTGGAGGCTGCAGGGGAGATCGGGATTAAGTACTTAAGCGTGTATGCCTTCTCTACTGAGAACTGGGCTCGCCCCCAGGAGGAAGTAGATTTCCTTATGGAGCTCTTAAAGGAAGCGATGGATGAATACCTACCTGAGTTAATCGAGAACAATGTTCGGGTTAAGGTTATCGGACGTAAAGAAGGACTAGACCAATCAATCCTTGATTCCTTTCACAATGCTGAGACGGAAACCGTCCGGAATGATGGACTATACTTGAACATAGCCTTTAACTACGGCGGTCGGGCAGAGCTTGTGGATGCGGTTTCCAGTATAGTCCGAAAGGTGATGGCCGGGGAGATTACACCTGAGGATATAGACGAGGATCTTCTTTCCCAACATCTTTATCTACAAGATCAACCCCCTCCTGATCTTCTGATTAGAACCGGAGGGGAATACAGAATCAGCAATTTTCTTCTCTGGCATATTGCCTATACAGAGCTGTATGTTACTAAGATCCAGTGGCCTGAATTTGGTCGTCGGGAGCTATGCCAGGCTGTAGATGCATACAGCAGACGTAAAAGACGCTTCGGACAGATCTAGACTCGAGTTTTCAATGGGGAGGTGAACGCGCATCTCCTTTCTACGGGGATACGCTGTGCGATGGGTAAGCTTGGCGAGGGACAGCTTCTGAAGCGAACTCTAACAGCTGTCGTTGGTGTGCCGTTATTACTAGGAGTTTACTATGCAGGTGGATGGGCCTTGTTTGGCCTGTTAACCTTACTTATTATTGTGTCGGCAGGTGAACTGTGGAGGATGTTTTTCCATCTAAGTTCTTCACCTAGTCGAGCCGATCTGATCATTGGAGGCCTAAGCCTACTATTGGCCGCATATATTAGTACCAAATACCAATATGCCGTCAGTGGCGCGGTGGTTACGGCACTTTTTTTCTTTTTTGCGGTCAAAGAACTGGTAACTCGCTCCAAACTAGGCACAGAGCGGGTGGCATTGGCTCTTTTAGGCAGTGTCTACGTTGGTCTTTACTCCTACCTGTGGTTGCTTCGCGAGATGGAGCCCAATGGTCGTCGCTTCTTGTTTATGGTGGTTCTGATCATCTGGGCCCAGGATATCGGGGCGTACTTTATCGGTATTGCACTTGGAAAGCATTCCCTGGCCCCATCTATTAGCCCTAAGAAAACCATTGAAGGTGCCTTGGGTGGATTGGCGTGTGGGGTAGTTGTAGGGGGATTGCTTGGTCTAGTATGGGGTATGGCCTCAAAAGGTTTACTTCTTGGCGTTGCTGCTGGTATAGCGGGACAGATAGGGGACTTGGTAGAGTCTGCGTTGAAGAGGGGAGCGGGCCTAAAGGACTCAGGTTCCATCCTCCCCGGACACGGAGGGCTTTTGGATCGGTTCGATAGTCTGATGTTTGCCGCACCTATCGCATACTTGCTTTTGACGGTGCTGTCGGGGTGATGAGCCTATGCACCGGGCACAGAAAGCGGTTGCCCTCATTTTCGCAATTGCCTTTGCGGCGGTTATCTTGCTCAAACTGCTCTTTTCATATGTGGCTCCCTTTTTATGTGGGGGCCTTCTTGCTCTTGTCATAGATCCAGCGGTGGGACGACTGGAACAGCGAGGGTTCTCCCGGGGTACGGCGGTGGGGATGATTCTGGCTTTCCTTGGCATTATCTTGGCTTTGGGTTTAGTCAGCTGTCTTACTCATTTGTCCGGGGAGTTAGTAGGACTTTTGGCTCGTCTTGAACACTACCGGGGCTTCATTGAGGAATATGATCAGTGGAGTCTCTATTTCGAAGGGATCTTGAAAGGACTACCCAACCAAGTTGCAGAATTACTAAGGAAACAGTTATCTAACCTGAACCTGAAATTGCAGGACCTTGCCCAAGAGGTGTTGATGTCTATTGGCGGTTTACCCCACTTCTTTTTCGGGTTAGTAGTATCGCTCTTTAGTGCTTATTTCCTAAGCAGAGATAAGAGCATTTTTATCAGGTGGCTATTCTTTGTGGTGCCTGCAAGTTGGCAAGGCTATATTGTCCAGATTAAGGGTGAGGTCCTCAATGGCGTACTGGGATATCTTAGGGCGCAACTTGTTATTTTTATCGTATCTACTACTTTGAGCGTGACGGGACTACTCCTGGTTGGTATTAACTACGCTTGGGTTTTGGGAATACTAACCGGGGTGTTGGATCTCCTGCCGGTCGTGGGACCAGGAGTTGTCTATTTGCCCTTAATCATTTATTATGTAGTGCGGGGGCAGCTATTACTTGGTGTTGCCTTGGGTGTTAATCTGCTGGTGATTATCATGGTGCGACAGTTTATTGAGCCCCAGCTATTTGGTCGTTGTACCGGTACGCACCCACTGTTGTTTGCAGCCTCCTTGTACTTAGGGTTGGCTATTTTTGGTTCCGTGGGCTTATTCATTGGTCCTATGCTACTAGTGATCCTAAGGGCGGTCTGTACAGTAATTTTAGTTCCCAATTTCCACATGTGAGGAAGGAGTCAGCTACTTGGCCAAAAAGATTGTCATACTTGGTTCAACCGGTTCTATTGGTCGGCAGACCCTCGAGGTGATTGATCAGATTGGTGGATTTGAGGTTACTGCTCTAACCGCAGGTAAGAATGTAGGGTTGATGACTGAGCAGATCCACAAATACCAACCTCGACTGGTGGTGATGGCCGATAAAAAATCTGCCGAGGCCCTCAGAAAAGAAGTGAATCCTTCCCAAACGGAGATCCTTTCTGGGGAAGAAGGGCTAGTTGCTGCCGCTAGTCTGGAGTCTGTAGATATTTGCGTAGTGGCTGTCGTAGGTGCTGCGGGAATTCGTCCTACCTTAGCCGCAATTGAACAGGGCGCAGATATCGCTTTGGCTAATAAAGAGACTCTAGTGGCCGCTGGTTCGTTGGTGATGGAGCGGGCACGGATGCAAGGGGTGAGTATTTTGCCAGTTGATTCGGAGCATAGCGCCATTTTTCAATGCTTACAGGGGGCAGGATGTGGTGAGCTTGCCCGGGTAATCCTTACCGCTTCTGGAGGTCCTTTCTTTGGCAAGCAACCAGCGGAATTACGGACGGTTACACCACAGCAGGCCTTGAGGCATCCGAACTGGCAGATGGGTCAGAAAATCACCATAGACTCGGCTACGCTAGTGAATAAGGGTTTGGAAATAATGGAGGCCTGTTGGCTTTTTGATGTAGATATTGAACAGGTTGATGTAATTGTCCATCGACAAAGTATTGTCCACAGCCTAGTCCAGTTTAGAGACGGTTCCCTGTTGGCACAGTTGGGTCTTCCCGATATGTGTTTGCCAATTCAATACGCGCTAACCTATCCCCGCCGTGTGGATGCTCCCCGACCTGTATTGTCTTTGACTGAGGTTGGCAACCTAACCTTTGAAGAGGTAAATCATGAATCCTTTCCGGCTATCAAGCTTGCGGTCTCGGCCTATAAGGCAGGTGGTACCATGCCGGCGGTGTACAATGCAGCCAATGAAGAGGCCGTCTACTGCTTTCTGCAAGGTCGCTGTAGATTCCCGGATATTTGGAGAGGGATCGAGGCGGCTATGAATAAGCATGAGGTTGTTTTTGACTATGATCTGGAGGATGTGTTTGCTGCAGATATGTGGGCGCGCAGCTTTGTGGGTAGACTCCTAGGGAGTGATCTGAGACAATGAACTTATCAGCGATTCACAGTATCTTCGGTAATGTCGTGCTTACGGCCGTAGCCTTTGTCGTGGTCTTTGGGCTTTTGGTGTTCTTCCATGAGTTTGGCCACTTTATCCTGGCTAAACTTAACGGTGTGATGGTCTATGAATTTGCCCTAGGGTTCGGGCCCAAACTGTGGTCCCGCAAGAGGAAAGAAACCCTTTATGCTCTCCGGGCCATTCCCTTGGGTGGTTTTGTGCGTATTGCGGGCATGGATGAGGAGCTGGGCGAGGATGGGGAGACGCCTGTTCCTATTGCACCGGGCCGGAGTTTTGAGGACAAGGGTTATTTACAGAAGCTGAGTATTATCGCGGCTGGGCCCTTAATGAATTTCGTGTTGACAGTCCTAATTATGGTGGCTTTGGTGAGTAGTGTGAGCGAATGGCCCCCTTTGGTCACCTACGTTGAGCCGGGTTATCCGGCCTATGAGGCTGGCCTTAAGGAAGGAGATCGAATCGTCTCCATTGATGGTAAGAAAATTACCGAAGAAGGTCAAGTCGGGCAGTTCATCGCCCAAAAAGGTGAACAGCCCCTTATTTTCCGAGTTGAACGGGAGGATCGGTTCATTGAACTTGAAGTGGTGCCCCGTTCCTTTGAGGGTCAGATGAAAATAGGGATCCATTACGCGGAAAGGCTCAGGACCGATTTCCTCCATGCGATTTCCTCTGGGTTTAAGGTTACCTGGGAATTGATTAGACTTACTATTTGGGGGATTGGGCAGATGATCACCGGTCGCATGGAAGCGGACGTGGCAGGGCCGGTGGGGATCATTACCATGACTGGGGAATATGCCCAGCAGGGGATCGCCGCATTACTCTGGTTTACAGCGCTATTGAGCGTGAACCTCGGGTTGTTTAACCTGCTACCCATCCCGGTTCTTGACGGAGGCCATCTGCTATTTATCACCATTGAACGGATCCGAGGGCGCAAACTAGATCCGAAGTATCAAAATGTGGCCATGCTAGTGGGTCTGTTCTTACTTGTACTGCTGATGATTTACGCTACGGTGTCAGATATCGGGCGGATTGTGAAGTAGGAGGAAGAGTGATGGGAACCGATGATGCAAGGCGGAAAACCCAAGTAGTTGCTGTGGGCAACGTGGCTATTGGTGGTGGGGCCCCTATCTCTGTCCAGAGTATGTGTAATACCAAGACCACTGATGTGGCAGCTACCTTATCCCAGATCCGTGAAGTTGCCGAAATTGGCTGTGATATAATTCGGGTAGCAGTGCCCGATGATGCTGCCTTAGCGGCACTACCTAGGATCGTCCAGGAGAGTCCCTTGCCTGTGGTGGCGGATATACACTTCCGCTGGGATTTGGCCCTAGGCGCCATTGGGGCAGGGGTGGCGAAATTACGTCTAAACCCAGGGAACATTAATGAACCCCAGCGCGTGAAGGATATTGCCCATGCGGCCAAAGAAAAGGGTATACCGATTCGGATCGGAGTTAACTCAGGCTCCGTGGCCCCGAGGTTTCTAGATGCCGATGGCCACCCCACGGCCCATGGACTGGTGGAAAGCGCCCTGGGACACGTGGCTCTTCTTGAAGCAGTTGGTTTTGAGGATATTGTGATCTCGATTAAGGCCACCTCGGCGGCTCTGCTCCTTGAGGCAAACCTGGAGCTTGCTCAACGGGTGGCATATCCTTTGCATCTTGGTCTTACCGAGGCAGGCCCCTATCCATCGGGGGCTGTTAGATCAGCTGCAGCTTTGGGAGCTGTGCTTTCCCGGGGGATTGGGGATACGGTTCGAGTTTCCCTAACGGGAGATGTAACCAACGAGGTGCGGGTGGCCCATTGGGTCTTGGGAATCCTTGGTCTGCGCCAGATTAACCCGATTGTCATCTCTTGTCCCACCTGTGCTCGCTGTAAGTTACAGCTTGAGCCCATTGCCCAGGAAGTGGAAAGAAGAACAGCCCACTTGGCAAGTCCTCTGAAGATTGCGGTGATGGGTTGTGTAGTGAACGGGCCGGGAGAGGCAAAGGAAGCAGATATTGGTATTGCTGGGGGCGATGGCTGCGGCTATCTTTTCCGACGGGGAGAGCGCATCCGTAAAGTTGCAGAAGAGGATATAGTAGATGTATTGGTGGAAGAGGCCGAGAAACTGGCCATGCGGAACGGAGGGTTATCATGTTAATGTCAAGACTACTGGCCCCAACGCTACGGGAGGTGCCTGCGGAAGCAGAGATTCCAAGTCACCAGTTAATGCTGCGGGCGGGCTTGATGCGTAAGAGTGCCAGTGGTATTTATACGTATTTACCCCTGGGTTTTGAGGTACTGCAGAACATTATGCAGATCATCCGGGAGGAGATGAACGCAGCAGGAGGACAGGAATTGCTTCTGCCCATTATTCAGCCTGCTGAGTTGTGGCATGAGAGCGGTCGGTGGGATGACTACGGTGCAGAAATGTTTAAGTTAAAAGACCGTAATGATCGCCAGTTCTGCCTTGGTCCCACCCATGAGGAAATTATTACCGCCCTTGCTAGGGCGGAGATTCGCTCCTATCGACAGATGCCTTTGTTGTTGTACCAGATCCAAAACAAGTACCGGGATGAGATCCGCCCCCGTTTTGGGGTGATTCGTGGTCGAGAGTTCATCATGAAGGACCTATACTCCTTTGATCAGGATGAGGCGGGGCTTAACGAGAGTTATCAGAAGATGTATGATGCCTACAAGAGGATCTTTACCCGCTGTGGTGTGGTGACAAGGCCAGTGGATGCAGACCCTGGTGCTATTGGCGGTTCGGGAACCCATGAATTCATGGTGATTGCAGATTGTGGCGAAGCGGAGCTTGTGTTCTGTCAGGAATGCGAGTACGCAGCTAACGTGGAAATTGCGCCCTGTGTGCCTTGTACCACGCTTCCAGAGGACCCGCTCCCCTTAGAAGAGGCTGCCACCCCGGGACTACATACGGTGGATCAGGTAGCTGGGTTTTTGGATGTTGTACCGGCTAGATTGATTAAGACCCTGATCTACCTGGCTGACGGGCAACCCATTGCAGTACTGGTACGGGGTGACCACGAAGTTAATGAGATTAAGCTAAAAAGGTATCTTGGCTGTACGGTTTTGGAGCTTGCCGATGATGGTACTATAGAGCGGGTCTCCAAAGGACCGAAAGGTTTTTCAGGACCTGTGGGACTGGATGCCCGCTTAATTGCGGATGAGAGTGTTATGGCAATGCATAATGCGGTAACCGGGGGAAATAAGGCCGATACTCATTTGGTGAATGTGAATCCCGGGAGGGATTTCGCCACGAAGGAAGTTGCTGATTTGCGCCTAGTCACCGCAGAGGATCATTGTCCTGAGTGCCAGGGTGGCCTTAGGATGCGCCGGGGCATTGAGGTTGGTCAGGTCTTTAAGCTAGGGACGAAATACTCTACGGCCCTTAAGGCCACATTCTCCGATGAGTCCGGCACCGAACGCCCGATTATCATGGGGTGCTACGGCATTGGAGTGAGTAGAACCATGGCGGCCATCATTGAGCAGAACTACGATGAAAACGGGATTATTTGGCCTATGTCCGTGGCTCCCTACCAGGTGGTAATTGTACCGATTAAGTATACCCAAGAACAGCAGAAAACTGTAACCGATGAGTTGTATAAAAAGTTAGTTGATGCTGGTGTGAAGGTACTTATTGATGACCGGGATGAGCGTCCGGGTGTCAAGTTCAAAGACGCGGACTTAATCGGATTTCCCATTCGAGTTACCGTAGGGCCTAAGAGCTTAAAAATGGGGAATGTGGAGATTACCATGCGCAAGGGTACGTTTAAAGAGGACGTTAAGATCGAAGATGCCGTTGAAGTGATTGGGGATCTGATTGAGCAAGAGCTTAGGTCCTTGCAACCAAAGTAGAAGAGATGGTGGCCAAGTATGGGTGTAGTTGTCATCATTCCCGCGTATAACGAAGAGAAAACGGTTAGTCAAGTGGTCACTGCCGCCTTAGCCTGTGAGTTAGTTGAGGAAGTGGTTGTGGTCAGCGATGGTTCCACTGATCGGACAGTGGAAGAAGCAACAGCTGCCGGAGCCCGGGTGATTTCTCTGCCGGAGAATATGGGTAAAGGTGCGGCCATGCACGCAGGAATCAAGGCTACGGGGCAGGATGTGATCCTGTTTCTTGACGGAGACCTCTTAGGGATCACTCCTGTACATGTTCGAAGAATCATAGAGCCGGTCTTGGAGGATCGGGCGGATATGACCGTTGGCGTTTTCGGGGATGGTAGGTTTTGCACCGATATTGCACAAAAAATAGCTCCGCATCTATCAGGACAGCGGGCTCTTCGCCGGAGCGTGATAACCTGCGCTCCGGACATTGGTAGTTCCCGTTTTGGTGTGGAGACGTTACTTTCTAAGTATGCAGAGGAAATGGGACTGCGGGTTACCTCAGTGATCCTAGATGATGTCTCCCATAGAATGAAAGAGGAGAAACAGGGATTTGTGAAGGGTGTCTGCGCCCGTTTCTTAATGTATCGAGATATCTTGCGCTCGGCAAAACGGTCTCGGTTATAGTATCCCTAGGTTCTGTTGACTGGGACTAGGGCCTTTCTGTCTTTATTTCATGTCTGAAAGAGGGATTTCATTGCGGTATTGTATTCGTCCAGATGATCATTGCTGTGAGTTGACTGGGTTTCTCAAACGACTTGAAGCAAATATGCCTACTGCTGATTTGGACGATGTCCGCATTGTAAGGGTTGAAGTAGATTTAAGCGAACATACGTGGACAATTCATTTGAATAAGGTTTTAGATGAGAGTATACTGGCTGCACTTAGCGACTTACATCAATACATTCCAGGAGTTCGTAGGGTTGCTTTTTGCTGCGAAGATCAGGAACCGGCTGAAGATACATATATGCTCACGGTGATGCAACAGTTTGCCCGGATGCAGGAGGAAGCTGCAAGTAATGGCAATGGTAGTATTCAAGCGAATAATACGGATGTGATCAAGGGCCGGAAGATCGCCCAAAAACCGATTTCCATGGAGGAACTCAGTGAACCCGGGGAGTCGGCAGTGGTGACTGGGGAGCTGCTTTCCTTAGACTGTCGGACCATTCGACGGGGTGGCAGCCTATTGATTATGGACTTCACCGACTATACAGACTCCATTACGGCCAAGATCTTTGTGGACGATGCGGATCAATTATCCGAGAAGCTAGTGCAAGGGGAATGGTATACCCTCAGGGGAGATCTGGAAATTGACCGGTACAGTGAGGAGCTATGCCTTATGGTTCGGGATATTTCCAGAGCCCGAGCTTCCGTAGTTGAGGATAACGCCCCGCATAAGCGGGTGGAGCTTCACCTCCATTCTCGCATGAGTGCCATGGATAGCGTGGTTGATCTGCAAGGGGCCATCGGTCTAGCGGCCCAATGGGGACATCCTGCGGTGGCCATTACCGACCACGGATGTGTACAGGCTTTTCCCGAGGCATACAAAGCGGGTAAGAAGCATGGAATTAAGATTATCTATGGACTGGAGGGTTACCTGACTGATTCTGAGGATCAAAGTGCCCCTACTTACCATATTATCATTCTGGCCAAGAACGAACAGGGGCTACAGCACTTATACGAATTGGTTTCCCTCAGCCATATCGATTATTTCTACCGTCACCCCCGTATTCCCCGACACGAGTTGGATAAACGCAGGGAAGGACTCATTTTGGGGTCTGCCTGTGAGGCCGGTGAGTTAATGAGAGCCCTCATCAACCGGGTTCCTGTTGATGAAGCAAGAAAGATAGCCAGTTACTACGATTTCCTTGAGATCCAGCCCTTGGGGAACAATGAATTTCTAATTGGTTCCCAAGGCATTTCCACCGAGCAAGGCCTAATAGACCTGAATATGGCTGTGGTTAGGCTTGGGGATGAACTTGGTCTACCGGTGGTGGCCACCGGCGATGTCCATTTCCTCCGTCCGGCTGATGAGGTCTATAGACGGATTTTGATGGTCGGACAAGGCTATTCGGACGCGGAGAGACAAGCCCCGTTGTATTTACGTACCACCGAAGAAATGTTGGAGGAATTCGTGTATTTGGGGGACCGGAAAGAAGAGATCGTCATCGACAATCCCCGGCGGATCGCCGAAGGTATTGAAGAACTACGGCCCTTTCCAGCAGGGCTACATACCCCAAAGATCCCCGAAGCAGAGGAATTAGTACCAAAGATGAGCTACGAGAACGCAACATCTCTCTACGGGGATGAACTACCTGAGCTAGTGGCCAAGCGCCTAGAGCGGGAGCTTAAGGCAATTGTAGGTAATGGTTATGCGGCTTTGTATTGGATTGCGCACAAACTAACCCGTAAGTCTCTGGACCAAGGCTATCTTGTAGGGTCCCGGGGATCCGTGGGCTCATCCTTTGTAGCTACTATGTGTAGCATTACCGAGGTCAATCCCCTGCCTCCCCATTACCGCTGTCCTCACTGTAAATACTCCCATTTTATTACAGACGGCAGTGTGGCATGTGGGGTAGATCTGCCTCTTCAGGACTGTCCAGAATGCGGAACAGCGTTAGAGCGGGACGGGTTTGACATTCCCTTTGAGGTGTTCTTAGGCTTTGAAGGGGATAAGGTACCAGATATTGATCTGAACTTTTCCGGGGAGTGCCAATCGTTGATTCATGCCTACACCGAAGAGCTCTTTGGTAAGGATCACGTATTCCGTGCTGGCACCATCAGTACCCTTGCTGAGCGCACTGCCTACGGATTTGTGAAAAACTATCTAGATAGTCGCGGGCATACAGCCCGGAATGCCGAGATTAACCGGCTGGTGCGGGGTTGTTCAGGGGTGCGCAGGACTACTGGCCAACACCCCGGCGGCATGGTTGTTATCCCCGAAGGGCGAAATGTGCATGAGTTTACACCGGTGCAGTATCCCGCCAATGATCGCAACAGCGGCACTATCACTACCCACTTTGATTTCCACGCTATCGATGAGACCTTAGTGAAGCTTGACATTCTCGGCCATGATGATCCTACGGTTTTGCGGATGCTGCAGGATATGACCGGGGTTAATGCACTAGAGATTCCCCTAGATGATCCAGCCACGATGAGCATTTTCTCCCGGGTGGATGCCCTTAAGGTTGTTCCGGAGGACATTGGTGATGATGTAGGTACGATAGGTGTACCGGAATTTGGTACCCGGTTTGTGCGGGGGATGCTACGGGAAACTAGACCAGAGACCTTTGGGGATTTGGTGCGTATCTCTGGTTTCTCCCATGGAACCGATGTTTGGGCTAATAATGCCCAGGAGTTGATCAAGAACCAGGTTGCCACCCTAAACGAAGCCATCGCTACAAGAGATGACATCATGCTCTACTTGATTCAAAAGGGACTTCCGGCCAAACATGCCTTTGCGATTATGGAACGGGTGCGCAAGGGAAGGGGTCTTCGTCCAGAGGACATCGAGGCCATGAAAGCCCAAAAAGTACCCCAATGGTATATCGATTCGTGCGAGAAGATCAGCTACATGTTTCCCAAGGCTCATGCTGTAGCATACGTAATGATGTCTTTTCGCATTGCCTACTTCAAGGTTCACCATCCAGACGCCTTCTATGCTGCCTATTTCACCACCCGTGTCGATGAATTCGATGCCGATTTGGTGCTAGCTGGAACAGAGAAAATGCGGCAGTTTATCAAAAGGGTAGAAGACAATTGGAATGATGCCACTGCCAGGGACAAGAGTGTTATGGGGATGTTAGAGGTAGCCCTAGAAGCGATGGTCCGGGGTATTAGGTTTCTACCTGTGGATCTTTACCATTCCGATGTGAGCAAGTTTATTATTGCCGAACCCAATACCTTACTGCCGCCCTTGATTGGTCTTCAGGGTCTTGGTAGAAGTGCGGCGGAAAACATAGTACAGGCCCGTAAGCAGCCCTTCCGTTCCATTGAGGATTTGAAGGACCGCACAGGCGCAAGCAAGACAGTGATTGATGCCTTAGGTCAACACGGTTGCCTGCAAGGCTTACCGCCAACGGATCAAATGCAGCTTTTCTAAGCTTCTAGGTTGTCCTCCCTGTGCATAGAATCAAAGGGAGGATGATTTCAATGTCTAGTCAGCTCCGTTTCCAGCAAGAGGTTCTGCCGGTCTTAGCCCCAAGACTCAGGGAGATTGTGGCCTCCATCCCCCAGGGACTCAAAACTACGATGGAGGAACTACGCCTGCGGGCCAAACGCCCCTTGGGTGTTGTGTTCAACCGGGGGGATGGGTTCCTAGATTCCGCGGGTCAATTTGTCACCGAACCGCACAAAGGGTACCTATTAACTTCCGAGGATCTATCCACCACCGTGGAGTTGGTGAGTCAACATTCGATCTATGCATATATCGAAGAAATGCGCCATGGGTACATCACCATTTCCGGAGGTCATCGGGTGGGTCTGTGTGGGCGAGCAGTGGTAGAAAATCGTCGGGTGGTTTTGTTAAAGGATATCAAGTCCTTAAATATTCGCATCTCCCGGCAGATCATCGGTACCGCCGACCCAATCATGCACAGGATTGTCCTTGGTCCACAACAGGTACTAAGTACATTGATCGTCTCTCCTCCAGGATGCGGAAAAACTACCTTACTTCGAGATATAGCTAGACAGTTAAGCACGGGAATCCCCCGATTGGGTTTTACTGGGGTACAGGTGGCAGTAGCCGATGAACGATCCGAAATTGGTGGTTGTTACCAAGGCGTGCCACAAAACGATCTAGGGCCACGAACAGACATTCTTGATGGTTGTCCGAAGGCTGCAGGAATCACCATGTTACTTCGATCCATGGGACCTCGGGTGATCATTACCGATGAAATCGGTAGTCAAGAGGATGCCAGGGCCATTCAGGAAGCACTCCTAGCCGGAGTCAGTATTATGGCCACAGCACATGGTTCTAACATCGAAGAGGTCGCTCGTCGTTTCGAAATACGCCAGGAGTTTTTGACTAAGAGCTTCCAACGGGTGATTATTTTGTCACGTGATCAAGGACCCGGTACGATTCAACGGATCATATAGTCGATGCTACCCTAAGGGTCATGTTGGGCGTGTTTAATTATTGGTGGGCAAAGGGTTGGTCATCAAACCTTCCGTTTACCCAATCCAAACGTAGATGAAGCAGATGGTTGAACCCTTCCTCACTCCAACGCATATCCACTCCTTTGGGCTGTTGTAGCTCGTTTTGTTTTATTAGGGCATTATTTTTTGCTCTTTCCTCATTTTTAGGTATAGTAAAGTATGGTAAACTGTGTCATAATGTGGAGGTAGCTATATTTTGGAGGTGACATGTTGAATCTCAAGCAGTCCCGCAGAAAAGACGGCAGAGTATATCTTACGATTGAAAGAGCCTACCGCGACAAGGACGGTAAACCTAGGACCAAGACCATCAAGTCGCTCGGTTATCTAGATGAACTGGAAAAGGAATACAGTGATCCGATCGCCCATTTCAAAGAAGTCGCCCGTAAGATGACCGAAGAGGAAAAGACAAACAGGAAAGTAACAATGGTAGTTAATATGAATGAAGGCCTCGTTTCCAATAGCGATGACAGAAAAAATTTTGGATATGCTGCCATACTCAAGATTTACCACGAACTGAGGCTAGACCGCTTTTTTAAGAACAAATCTAGGCATAAGGCCTTCGAGTACAATACCAATTCCATCATGATCTTGGGTACAACACCGGGTGGCACTGGTAACCACTTTGGCCGTTGCTTTGCAGATGGAAGTAGCAGAGGGGACACTGTCTTCTAAGAAGGCCCAGGATATTGCTCGGTTGCCAATCTTAGAACAAGAGAAGTTTGCTGCTAAAGTAAAGCTAGAAAAGCTTTCTGCTAAAAAGGTGGCCAAGCTTGTGGCTTTGTACAATCGTCCGAGTACCGATGAACAGATGAAGCAGTGCATCAT
>JALNWK010000001.1 GCA_023230925.1 Limnochordia bacterium | reverse complement strand
CGCGCCTCCAGCCACATGCGCAAGAACTGTTGTTATCGCTGCGGTCAAGGTAGTCTTACCATGGTCTACGTGACCGATGGTTCCAATGTTTACGTGTGGTTTAGTTCTTTCAAATTTCTGCTTAGCCACAGGAATCACTCCTCTTGCCGTTGAGGCATGTCCTTCAATTACCACTATATGTAGTAAGTACTACGGTGTTCTGGATATAACATAAACCCAGGATACTACAAAAAGCCCTTCCAATTATATAAAGGGCTAAATATATACTAGATGGAGCCGGCAACCAGAATCGAACTGGTGACCTCATCCTTACCATGGATGCGCTCTACCTACTGAGCTATGCCGGCATGGTTGCGGGGGCTGGACTTGAACCAACAACCTCCGGGTTATGAGCCCGACGAGCTACCAATTGCTCCACCCCGCGCCGCAAATTAAAGGACGGTTCGAAAAATGGTGGAGGGAGTAGGATTCGAACCTACGAAGGCATCACCAGCAGATTTACAGTCTGCCCCCTTTGGCCAGCTCGGGAATCCCTCCACGTTAGCCCATGTATGAGCTCACATCATATATCAGAACCACCGCAGGCATTGTAACATCATTGCTGCAACAAGTCAATACCTTTTGGTGAATCTGGAGCCAGCGGGGGGACTTGAACCCCCAACCTTGGCCTTACAAGGACCCTGCTCTACCGCTTGAGCTACACTGGCTTATCTTCTTTCAAAGGACTGATGCAGGTGTTATTATAGCGGAATTGTTCGACCTTGTCAATAACACGCGACCACGGCTTTTTACTTTATCTTATATCTATGAATCCTTCATCGAGCATATGAGCCATGGGTGGCTAAAACCGGTCTGCAAGACAGCTTTCAAGTTACCAGTTCCGCACTCCAACGCTTGGGACAGCTAGTTATCTACTTAACTCCTGGGAATAGCTATTCTAAAACTAGCGGCTTTGGATATAGCGGCCTACAAGAAAAGCCTTTTACCCATGTGTAGAATCATCAAAACGCGCACCCACGTACCCAATTCAATCACCTATTAAGTCAAACCTCGGTCCATCTAAGGCCCGCGGGTAACAATGCAAATTGCTTAGCAATTCGAAAGTCCGGAAGTGTCCAGGAACCACTCGCTGCGTGCACAACCTGCGACTGGTCTTGCCAATCTACTTGGGCCAACTCCTAGTAAAGGGTTCTCATGCAAATTGGAACTAGAACCCGGGACCGGCTAGGATCATTAGCTCAGAACCAAATGTGAGAAGTACTAGTACTTCAAGCGATAAGCTTAGCACCAAAAGTAAGACGCTAAGGCGGTGCCAATATGCCAACCTTAGCGCCTGCGAGGTCATTCAATTAGGGCTGAGCTAACTAGGGTTGCCAGAGCACATAGTACTGATTACCCGAAGTCACAAGCCCTACGGGGATTCCAAACTCCGTCTCGAGGGTAACACTAAATAGACCGTTCGCTTCATCAACTGGGATCGCGAACGATACAACAATGGGGTCCTTTGTTACCTGGTCCAGCTGCTGCTCAAGGATGAGTTGTCGCTTACCTTGTTGCTCGCCGGGTTTTCTAAAAGTAGCATATAGGCGAAGCATCAGATCTTGTGCTGTGCCGTTTTGGCTCTGTATCTCCGCCGATCCGATTAAGACGTCCTGTTGGATTCGTAGCTGTCCAAAACTAATTCGCAGATCCGCCGCCACCACTCGTAATGGCTTTGCGCCCAGCAACCATACCTTACCGTCTTCATCGACATAGCTGAATCGAAGAACAACGTCTCCAAACGGCAACTCATTCGCCGAAAAGGGTAGCAGCATGGCTTGATCACGCGTGGAGGCTTTCACTCCGCAAAGGGTCTTGGCGTTCAACCCGTCGTCAGCAACTAGGGTAAAGACCCCTTGAAAGTCCCTAACATCCTGTGGTAAGTACAAGGCCAGTTCCTCATTGCGGTTAATCCGCATGAAAAGTAGTCGATTGAAATCGGCCCCCTCTTTTTGCCTTAGGTCCCAGGGAGAATCGAGCGGGACCATGTATGATGAGGTCGTAAACTCCTCGTACTCTACCCCGGGGCTAGGAGCAATCACTGGGTAAAGGGGTGTGGTTATTGGCTGAAGAGTAAGGGCTTTGGCAGTAACTCGCTTGTCTAGGGTCAGGTCATATAAACCCACCAATGCCTCCCCGGTTTGTGAATCATAACTAAGCTCCGCTTGGTATGTATGGCCTACTTCCGGAGGTGATGAACAGATACTAACATATGATGAGTCGGCCAAGAAGCCTGCGCCGCGTTTGGGGGAGATCTTGTCTGGGAGAGACCCGGCATTACTTTGTAGCTGTATACCCCACGTCGGGAACCACCCTAAGGTGATTTCACTCCAGACCAGTGCCAGTGCACGGGGTGTCGTATCCGGCATTTGACTGAATCCTACTAGCCACATCCCCTTTGAAGCGGTAAGGGCCTCTTTGCTATCTATCCGAAAGCGGGTCTGCAAAGAAACAGGCGAGGTAGGATCAATGGCTCCAAGGGTGATAACTTGGGATGCTAAAGCAACCTCCACCCAACTTGCAGCATGTAGCGTCAATAGTAAAAGTAGAACACAGCAAGAGAAAAGCAGCTCGTGTTTATGACTGGCCACTACTGTGCACCCCCTGTCTGTAATCCCATCAGCTCAATTGCAGTTCGCCCGATATCGGAAATATGTTCCGCATCTTCTTTGAATCTTTCGGACCCAGGGCCAAAGACTCTTAAGGGAACAGACGCTGCCGTATGACCACCGGTAGTAAAGTAGAAAGAGTATTCCTTCAAAATCTCTGTGATGAGTTCTAATAAGGTTCCCTGGTGAACCACAGACTCGGTTAGTTCGGTGATGCCCGCATGTTCTTCAAAGAGGAGCTTCAGATCTGCTTCGGGAGTGGCCATGATCGCATCTGCAATCTTCTTCGCTATCGAAGAGACACCTTCATTAATCACCTTCGGTGAGAAGGAGGGACCAGTGCCAATCGTTAGACCACCGGTTTCGTGATCTGCGGTGACAATTACAACCGTATCGTTCCGTTCTTCCGCGAAGGTAAGGGCAACAGCAACAGCTTGGTCAAAGGCTAAGGTCTCGTTCACATTACGGCGCAGATCGTTCGCGTGTCCTGCGTGATCAATGCGCGAGCCTTCGATCATGAGGAAGAAGCCCTTTTCGTTCTGGGACAAGACATCTAGCGCCACTTGGGTCATCTCCGCAATGCTTGGTTCAAGCAAGGTTCGCTCTACTTCATATGTCATTGTTGTTGGGGCAAAAAGGCCAACAAGCCTAATCGGAATAGCCGTGTCCCAAGCAAGGAGTTGCTGCCGGGTCCGGACTAACTTGCACTCAGTTGGCTCCAACCGTTCTTCACCCTGGATCTGTACAAAAAGATTCGCACCTCCGCCCAGGAGTACATCCGGCTTGGTCTCGAAAATGGCCTGTTCCAGAATATCTGTATAATCGCTTCGGTTCGGCACGTTTGCTAAAAAGGCCCCCGGAGTAGCTCCAAAGACCTCATCGGTCACGACAACACCGACCCCTTTCCCTGCAGCCTGGGCCAATTTGAGAATAGAGGTAAGCCGCTCACCACTAGGGCTCATGGCCACCATACCATTGTTGGTCCGGTACCCGGTTGCAAGAGAAGTCCCGGCCGCCGCTGAATCAGTTACCGCATGGCTTAAAGATGCTGTGTTCACTTGATGTTGTATGGGCATCGTATCCATAGCAAGTGGAGCCCCGTTCACTACACAGGCTCTGCATTCACTTGGACGAGACCCATTCCATCACCGATATATAGATAATGTTTGTCGCTACTGCATCGCTTACCTGCGCATAGATAACTGCCCCAAGAGGGAGTAGCAAGCCCAACAGTACAATTGAGAAGATGGATACCAGCATTTTTTGACGCATTGCTTTGCCCGCAAATAGTGGCGGGCGTGCATCAAACACTATAAATCACCTACCCCTTGCTATACTGACGTTTCTTCCTTCGCCCTGCATCCGCCTTCAACCTTAGTTCGGGTATTTGGAGATCGCCTCATCATCGAGTATCACTTGAAGATGCCAGGTATTAGGGCGCTCACTGGTCGACCAGTAACTAAGGATCCATTCTGAACATAGCCTTCGGGACGGTGCTGTAGCTCTTGGACCATAATCCGGCGCCAGTGCTCAAGACGAGGTTTGGCATCGGTACATTGCACAAGATCATGAAGTTCTAAAGGATCGGATCGCAGATCGAAAAGCTGCTCACGGCCGGTCTGGGAAAACCAGATGTACTTCTCTTTGCCATCGGTTAACCAATGATTGGATGCACCCCCGTGTGCATGCTCACCGTGAATGTAGTCTCTCCATTTGGGTGTTTCGCCTCGCGCATAGGAAAGAAAGCTCATCCCATCAACCGACGGGGGAATAGTACACTCAGCCGCTTCAAGCATTGTAGGCAGAATGTCACGTAGTTCGACCGGAACATCATAGACACCAGCTCGCCTGGGTGAGTAGCTCCGCGGGAGATGAAGAATCATCGGAATCCGTGCTGATCCCTCATAGGGTAGTGACTTCCGAAACAGATGGTGATCACCAAGCAACTCCCCATGATCCGAGGTAAAAAGGATCAATGTGTTATCAAGAACATTGTTCTCGTAAAGTCCCTTTAGAAAGCGCCCGATCTGGTGATCGATGTGAGTAATGCACCCGTAGTACCCCGCCAATAGGCGCCTCAATTCATGTTCTCGAAGCTGTCCAATACCGGCATCGGTGGGCAAACCGGGGTTTTGGGGTACATCCGCAGCAACCCAATCACCGATGGGCGGCAACGGAAGATCACGTTGCAGGTACATATTAAGATAGTACTCCGGTGGATCAAGGGGCGCATGGGGCCGCACAAAGGACATCCAAAGGAAAAATGGCTTATCCGGATCTCGTCTTTGAAGGAAACGAATGGACTCATGCACTACCCAATTTGTGGGATGCAGGCGTTCAGGCAAGTGCCACGGTCTAGCCATCCATGAATTGCAGTCAATCCCATGCTCCGCATAATCCACATCGGGACCAGCTTTCTCCCGAAGCCATGCAATGTAATCATCAGAGCTTCGACCTCTTTCAGAACGTCTGTAATAGTGGAGATATCCGTCATGCAATACTACGTTGTGAAACCCTTGCAGACTCCGCGGAGGATGAAAGTGCATTTTTCCAATGCCCTGGGTGTGATATCCTGCTCTTGCCAGCTCACCCGGTAATGTTATTGGGTAATGCCATGGAACACCGTCTTGGTACCCAACACGTCCGTGATGCTCTTGTTTTAGACCGGTCAAGATACTGGCTCTGGCTGCGATACAAGTCGGTGTGGCCGAGTATGCCCGAGAGAAGCGTACACCGGTGCTAGCTAGATGGTCCAAATTGGGGGTCTCGACTACGGGATGTCCCGCAACTCCTAGACAATCACCACGCATTTGATCCACAGTAATTAAAACTAGGTTCAACCGTTTCGACAATGCAGATCCCTCCAAGGATAAACGAAGACCATAAATACTAACATAGTCAAGGCAAGGATTCCTGCGACCACACTCCCCGCCTCGACTATCGTTTTGTCTGCCTAGGGAATTAGACCATCACGTTCCATCTCGGCTAGTAAAAGTCGATTTGCTTCCTTCAGCGCGTTGTCCGCAGGTTCCTCCAAGTTAAAGATCTTATTCTTCGCTGCGTTGAACAGGCGTTGGGCGGTACCAAGTGCGGGATGAGGATAGTGGGCCGTTGTAATCTCAGCCTCCGCCAGACTACGAACGTACCACATAGTAGCCGGATCATCAATATAATCGGGTAAAACTCCGTAAAGGTCAATCCCTGCACCCATCCAACCTACAGCGGAAAAGAGATCTAGCTGAAACTCTACATCAGTTGCCAGGAATTCAATAAGCCTCATACTTATCTCAGGGTATTCGGCCCCCACAGGAATAGCAAGACCCCAGCTAAAGAGGCGCTGGGTCTTCATACCATCAACGTGGGGCGACCAGGTTGTAAGTAAGTTGATGCCAGGGTTAGTAGTTTGGATTGTGCGAGGAGCATAAGAACCAAGCATAGTAGTGGCAACTTTTTGGGTGGAAATCACGTACCACCCGTCGCTTCCGCCAAACGCCGGATATTTCTGATACACACGTTCTGTAAGGAGTTCAAATCCTTGGACAAATTCCGGACTGTCGAGTTGCGGAAGATGCGTATCATGGTTCAGCCACATTGCATTCCACAAAGGCTCGATATTATTCAGGCTTGTATTCTGACCATTGCGTGGATCAAATCCGATCCGTTCAACACTTCCATCTGCATTAATACGTGTTAGTTTATCCGCATAGTCAAGAAACTCAGGCCAGGTCAGTGCCTCATCTGGATTGACCGCCAAGCCAGCCTCATTAACCATATCTTTGTTCCACAGCATACCAGCCCGTGGGCCAGACTCAAGGGCAGGAACCGAATAGGTCCGGCCATTCATTTTCGCATTGTCCCACATCGCGGGCAGTATCTTTGGTTCTAGTTGGAACTGTGCAATTAAGTCATCTAGTTCCATGAGCACTCCGCTTTGCGCCATTTCTGCAGTCCTTACAGCATCCACGCTTAGTATATCTGGCGCTACTCCGCTTACTATCCGCACGACCACATCATCCCAGGTCCCTCGCTGACGCACTTCCACATTAATACCAGGATTGGCCTCTTCGAAACGTGAAATGCCAGCTTTAATTACATCGATTATCTCTTGTTGCCAACTGTTCAAGATGACTTCGAGGGTAATCGTATCGCTATCTGCCCGGACTATTAGCGATGTGCATAAAACCATTATTCCCACTACGACGAACCAAGAACACCTAATAATTCTTTGAAATGTAGTACTCAACTCGCCACCTCCAAAATGGATTTTGAAATTCACTTAGACTGCCAGTATTCAGTTAACCCATCGCTATGTGCATTTCCTCTGAATCAACTAATCTGAATTTCTCACCAATCTGCCTTGTGGGATGCTAATCACAACCGATAAGTTGGCAAAGCAACCATCTCCTGAACGAACTGTTCTATCGGCCTCCTTTCATCCAAAATCTCGTCTTAGATGCAATTATTGGATAATCTTGCCTTTTAATCTACAAATGACTCCTTGCATCGTAATTGCACTAGGCTACTTCCATGGTCTGTTTTGCATAGTATATTGTATAGTGCGTTACACCGCTTTCGCTCTGAGTAAGGAAGAGCCGCGAACAATAAGCTTTACATCATAAAGTAGTTTGGTCTGCTGTACACCACTACTGTCTCTGACCAGCTGAATCAGCATTTTCGTGGCTTCCTCAGCCATTTCATAAAGTGGGTATTGCACACTTGATAAGGCTGGCCGCAAGGATTGCGCCAGGATGGTATCATCAAACCCAACAAGTCCTGCATCATCTGGCACTACCATGCCAACGCTCTCCAAAGTATCTTTGACATCCAATGCCACGTGGTCATTAAAACAAACAAAGCCATAGGGAGAAGGATGTTCACGCAATGTCGGTAAGTAATCCCGCAAGTCATCCTGATGAATCTTCAAGGGATGCTGTTGCGTATCCTCTGAAATCGCCCGAACATATCCTCTGAAACGTTCTCTGTCCGCTGGGCTGTCTTCCATGAAGCAGACATACACAATAGTCTTGTACCCCTGGTCGATCAAATGCCTTGTAGAAAGGTACGCACCTTTGAGACTATCCGCGTATACATAGTTGATCAACGGGTCATCAACTTGCCGATTAACAAGTACAAAAGGCATGTTTGCATCACGAACACGTTTCACTACGGCATCATCAATGATACTATAAAGAAAAAGAATGCCGTCTACTCGTTTCCGATCTAAGAACCGTTCTATTCGATATTTATCTATGTTCTCTCCTAGAACAATATTTAGATCATTGTCAAAACATACTTTATTTACTCCGCTCAGTATAGTACCCGTGACAAATGTCATGCCACGCAGCCAGGAACCAGGCCCAACTACGGCAATATTGCCGGAACAACGCCACACGGTATTCCTAGCAGCAGGGCTCGGGGTATAATCCAGTTCAGCAATAGCCTTGGCAATCCGTTCTGCAGTTTCTGGACGCATCTGATCGGTCTTATGGTTAAGGTAATTGGAAACGGTTGTTCTTGACACCCCTGCTCTTTTCGCTACTTTCATAATGTTTACACTCATATCCACTTCCATCTTTCTGAATCGCTTCCGTATCCTAATCTAGTAATTCTACATCACAATGCAGTTCTCCTGCCGGTCCATACTATTTTCCGTTTGTCGCTTCGGGCTTCCGACTGAAGAAACGCTGAATCGATTCACTAGTGGTGTGGAAGAATACCGTAGTCTATGTCCTATGCGTTCGGGCTTAGACAGCTCTCGGTAGTCATACCGAGAGCCCAACTGGGTGGAATCGTCACACCGCTATATTCCTCTCCGTTAAATACCTTTCGACCTTGCGTTTAATCCGCTGTAAGGCATTATCTATAGACTTGACGTGCCGTTTCAGCAAGACCGCAATCTCTTGGTATGATTTACCATCAAGGTAAAATACCAGGACTTCCTTTTCCAGATCACTCAAAAGCTTGTTCATCTGTCGGCAGATATCATTAAATTCTTCCTTACTAATCAGGAGCTCTTCGGGATCGGTAACATGTTGGCTAGATAGAATATCTAGTAGCGTACGTTCGGATTCTTCATCGTGGATCGGTTTATGTAAAGATACATATGTATTTAAAGGAGTGTGTTTTTGTCGACTGGCTGTCTTCACAGCGGTGATGATCTGCCGCGTTACGCAAAGCTCCGCAAATGCTCGGAAGGAAGCTGGCTTTTCCACACGGAAATCCCGGATCGCTTTGTATAATCCAATCATTCCCTCTTGAACGATATCCTCATGGTCGGCTCCCATTAGGAAGTACGACCTGGCCTTGGTTTGGACAAATCCTCTGTATTTATGTAGCAGAAAGTTTAGTGCAACATCATCTCCACCACGGGCTCGCTCCACTACTTGTTCATCGTTAAGAACCGCTAGTTCTTCGATCACAAAGGTATTAGAGTAAAATGCCAACTCCATCGCCCCCAGATGATATTGGTAGCCACCCGGCTAGCCAAACTGCCGCTGACGAATCACTTCGAAAATCAGTAAAGCAGCAGATACGGCTGCATTTAAGGAACTTATCTGACCTTTCATGGGTATGCGCGTCAGAAAATCGCAGTGCTCCTCCACTAATCTACTTAAGCCTGTACCTTCAGATCCAATTACCAATCCTAAGGGCATCGTGAAATCTGCCTGAAAATAGACTTGGGACGCGTTGGCACTGGCACCAGCTATCCATAATCCTCGTTCTTTCAACGCTTCAATTGTGCGAACAAGATTCGTCACCTGTACTATTTTCACATACTCTAGGGCCCCAGCGGCTACCTTGGCCACCGTGGCATTTACTCCCACCGAACGTCGTTTCGGCAAAATAATGCCATCTACACCAGCGGCTTCAGCTGACCGAAGTAATGAGCCTAGGTTCTGGGGATCCTGCCAGTGATCGAGTAGGATAACAAGAGGCACTTTACTCTTCCCTAGACTCTCCATCAGTAGGTCAAACTCAGTGTAGGAGAAGGGTTCCACCAAGGCAACGACGCCTTGATGATTCTGACCCTGAGTTAATTCATCCAGTTCACCTGTATTCACATACTCAACGGGAATCCCTGCCTGCAAAGCCCTTTGTTTAATTGTATGCAAGACGTCAGTTGACTTAGTCCTGTTCTGGGCTTGTCTGGGCAGAACAATTTTGTGAATAACCCGACCAGCTCCGATCGCTTCTAGAACTGGATTGCGTCCGAAAATCAACCTTTCCACAGGGTTAGATACCCCTTTCCTTCCGCCGCTATCAATTGGCATAGATTCACTATAGTTCTCCACTCTGTAGGATCTGCTGCAGTCTTTGCGTTTGGCCGGTAATAAACAGGAAACCAACCAAGGCCTCCAAACCAGTACTCTGTCTATATTTCAGTGGCGAAGTGCTTTTCGGCAGTGTACCTTGCCTACAATTACGACCCCTTCGCACAATCTCCATTTCCTCCGCACTTAACCCCGAAAGGAGTGTCTGTAGAAAGTCGGCCTGGCGACTTGCATTGACCTTGGATACCGTGGCCCGATGCAATTGGTTCATCTTCATTGGGTGCTTTTCCACTAACCAACTGCGCACATACAGTTCATATACCGCATCGCCCACATAGGCCAATACCGACGGTGACAGCTGTTTGGCCTCATGTACACTCATCTGGGGAAAAAGCTCTTTCAGTTCATCTTCCATCGACTACCCTCTTTCGTATCCTCAACGATGATCCCTAGCTTTGCTAGTTCGTCACGAATGAGATCCGAAAGGCGCCAGTTCTTCTCTTGCCGTAGTTGCTCCCGCACGGCCAAGAGTAGCTCCACCAATTCTGCAGAAAGGCCACTATCAATCATAGGTTGCGAGTCCGTTGAGACCACACCTAATATTCCCTCTGCCACTTCAGCTAGGAAGGCATACGCTCCGGCTGCGGCTTCCTCGGTACAATCCGGTCCATTAGCATAGCGCACAACATCAAAACAAACCGCCATAGCCCGGGCCGTATTGAAATCATCATCCATAGCTTCGGTAAAGGCTTCCTGGGCCCAAGGCAGGGGCTCCTTTGCCTCTTCGCCGCCATACCTAGACGCCAACCGCTGGTAGGTCTCAGAGAGTCGCTGCCAACCTTTCTTTGCTTCCTCGATTTTCTCTTCGTTAAACTCCAAAGGACTCCGGTAATGCGTAGATAATATGTAAAACCGGAGAAGCTCCCTATGATACTTGGCTAACAACGTTGATACGGTTAAGAAATTCCCTAGGGATTTGGACATTTTCTCATCGTTAACTGTTACAAGACCGTTATGCAACCAGTACCGAGCAAAGGTGCATCCGGTATGGGACTCGGATTGGGCGATTTCGTTCTCGTGATGGGGAAAAACTAGATCCATACCACCACCGTGGAAATCAAAACCAGCACCTAGGTATTTCAAAGACATGGCGGAACATTCAATGTGCCATCCGGGACGGCCATATCCCCATGGACTGTCCCACCCAGGCTCATCCGGGCTAGATTTTTTCCAGAGGGCAAAGTCCAGGGGATTCCGCTTGTCTGCACTGACGTCGATCCGGGCACCACTTTCTAATTCATCTAACTGCTGCTTCGAAAGCTTGCCATATTCACTAAAAGCTGGCACGTGGAAATATACATCGCCATCAACAACATAAGCAAAGCCCTGCTCGATTAGGTGCTCTACCATTGCAACTATCGCATCAATATGCTGACTCACCTTAGGGTAGTGATCGGCAGGTGCTACCCCTAAAGCTTCCATTGCATCTAGATAATCCTGAATATACTTGCTGGAAAGCTCACCGGTGGATATACCTAATTGTGCGGAACGAGCGATAATCTTATCGTCCACATCAGTGAAGTTTTGGACATAAACCACCTTATATCCTTTTTTCCTCAGGTACTTCCGAATAACATCCCAGACTACGCTTGGACGGGCATGTCCAATATGAGTCTCGTCATAGGGTGTTACCCCACAAACATATATGCTGACCTGTCCCTCATCCCGAGGCATAAAATCTTCTTTTGATCGGGTAAGTGTATTATAGACCCGCAGGCCCATTTAAGTCATTCCCCTCTACGAAGCGTCCGCACTTCGGCCACTTTGCGCTTTTTCAATTTCCGTAATTTTCTCCTCTAGACTATCAATCCGCCGTTGCATACAACGCAACATCTTTTCCACTGGGTCCGGTAGGTTATCGTGGTCTAGGTCCACCCCTTGTACCCGCCGTCCATCCTGAATGACCACTCTTCCGGGAACACCAACAACAGTACTGTTAGGCGGTACCTCTCTTAAGACAACGGCCCCTGCCCCAATTTTAGCATTTTCACCGACACTAAAAGACCCCAATACCTTAGCTCCCGCCGAAATCATCACGTTATTACCAATGGTAGGATGCCTTTTCCCCTTCTCTTTTCCGGTCCCGCCTAGGGTCACACCCTGATACAGGGTCACGTTATCTCCGATCTCCGCTGTTTCCCCAACCACAACACCCATACCGTGGTCAATGAAGAATCCTTTACCGATAACTGCTCCAGGATGAATCTCAATCCCTGTAAAGAACCGGGTTAACTGGGATATAATCCGAGCCACTAGAAAAAGACGCCTGGTATAAAAGAAGTGAGCGATACGGTGCCAAAAGATGGCATGTAAACCGGGGTAACACAAAAGTACCTCAAGCAAGCTCCTTGCCGCCGGGTCTCGTTCAAATACCGCTTTAATATCCGCCTTGAATGTAGCAAACATCCGGGGCCCCCTCACTCCATGTTACAGGTAATCTAAGGCTCAAATAGATAGATCTTTGCTTAATTATACAGATAAGGCTTCTTTGGTGTCAACCGAGGGCTTGCCTATCTATTGCATCCATAACTAAGCAGTCAAGATCTCCGCCAACTTCCGATAAGCACTAGCCCCCTCTACCCGCTTAGCATAAATCATAATCGGTTGGCCTGCTTGGGCTGCTTCAGCAAAACGGATGCTCCTTTTGATCACTACATCAAATACAGGTATCTTGCCATCAAAGGTGGTATTGATCTCCTCAAGAACCGATTTGGAGTGCCTTGTTCGTTCATCATACATCGTTGGTAGTATACCCACGATTTTCAACTTACTGTTCAACTGTAGCCGAACCTTGCCATACATTTTTAACAAGGCCTTGACCCCCCGCAGTGCCAGGAATTCGCAGGCAACGGGAATGAGCATCTCATCGGCAACCGCAAGGGCATTCAATGTTAAGAGGCCCAATGTGGGCTGGCAGTCTATTAAAATAAAGTCGTAGTTATCCCGCACCTCACGTAACACGATTCCTAAGCGCCTTTCCCTAGAGACTGTGCCAATTAAATCCATTTCAGCTAATGACAGATCAATATTGGCCGGAAGAAGATCGGGTCCAAACTCGGTGGTCAACATGATTTCCTTAGCATCGAGCCCGCGCATCATTGCGTTGTAGATCGTCTTAGGTAGTGTATCCGGTTCATATCCACAAGAGACCGTAAGGCCACCTTGGGGATCTAAGTCCACAAATAGTACGCGCTTACCCATTTCCGCAAGTGCCGCACCTAGATTCAGGGTAGACGTAGTCTTACCAACACCCCCCTTTTGATTTGCCACAGCAATAATCCGAGACATGATCCTTCCTCCCTTCTCTAGCCGTCCACATCTTCTTTGAAAGCTGACAAATTTTTGGCCATTTGGGCCAGCTTCTTCTCCACGAGATAGTTAATCGTTCCCTTTTCATAGGTACCATCAGTTCGACGTTTACCTGCAGGTACGCCAGTGACCAGTTCGATACCTTCGTTGACATGCTCCACCGCATAGATGTGAAACAATCCCTCTTCCACGGCACCAACAACTTCTTGGCATAGCATTAAGTTATCCATGTTCCGGTGGGGAATAACCACACCCTGATCACCCGTAAGACCTCTAGCTTTGCACACCGCGAAAAAGCCTTCGATTTTCTCGTTGATCGCCCCCACGGGTTGAACCTCACCCTTTTGGTTGATGGAACCAGTTACTGCCAGGCTTTGATTGACTGGCACTCCCGCTAAACTAGAGAGCAAAGCATAAAGCTCAGCACTGGAAGCACTATCACCATCCACTCCATCATAGCTTTGCTCAAAACAAAGGGTGGCAGATAATGATAGTGGGTATTCCCTAGCGTATTGACCGGCTAGGTAGCCGCTTAGGATTAACACACCCTTGTTGTGGATGCGTCCGTCTAGTCTTGCCTCCCGCTCAATGTTGATGACACCCTCTTCACCTACAAACGTCTCAGCAGTAATTCGACTTGGCTTACCAAACATATAGTCCCCTAGATCAATGACCGCAAGACCGTTGACCTGTCCAACCTCTTTCCCTTCGGTATCAATCAGGATACTACCATCGTTGATTAATTCCTGGATCTTTTCTTCATAGAGGCTGGCCCGGTATCGCCGTTCGGCAATGGCTCGTTGGACATGTTTTCTTTCCACATGTTCACTTCGGTCTGCTGCTGCCCAAGCATCGGCCTCATAAATAGTCTCCAAGACCTGGTTAAACTGGGTACTAAGCTTTCTTTTGTGGGCAGCCAACCTGGAACTGTACTCGATAACTTCGGCCACTGCATCTTTCGTGAAATCCTTTAGGTTATCTTTGTGACATATTGTAGCAATTAGTGAGACGTACTTCTCCACATTGTCGTTGTCCCGATTGGTTTCTGTATCGAAATCCACTTTAACCTTAAATAGCTTTCCAAAATCCTCATCGTAGTTTTCCAGTAGGTAATACAGTGCCGGATTCCCAATTAAGATTACTTTAACATCAATGGGAATGGGCTGAGGTTTTAGCGATGCCATAGGTGTCAGTCCCAACTGTTCGTTAATACCTTCGATCATCACTGAGCCACTTCGCAGCACCCGCTTGATAGCATCCCAAGCAACATAGTTACTCAGTAGATCCTGGGCTTGTAAGACCAGATACCCCCCGTTAGCCCGGTGCATGGCACCGGGCTTTAGCATGCGAAAATCGGTGACAAACATCCCCATCTCACTTCGGTATTCCAGTTTCCCTTGTAGATTATAGTAATTGGGATTGGGCTCAAAAACCACTGGGGCTCCCGATCGGTTACTATTGTCTATGAATAGATTAACCTCATACTTGGCAAGGCCCGCCTCACGACCCATCCTTCGCAGCCATGGAATTGGTAAGCCTCCGTGCTCGTCATCTTTAAGCTCGTCGAGGTTTTCAATCATTTCCTCCTGCATTCGATTAAGATATTCCTGAACCGGAGCGATATCGGCATATTTCTCCTTCAGGTCCAAGAAGGGCTGGAGACTAATATCCTCCACCACAGTCTTTTCTAGTCTATCCACCTGCTTTTTTGCCTCTTTTTCCAGACAGCGCATCTTGCGAATCGTCTCGGACATATGCTCCTGTAGTTCCTTATGTCTAGACTCAAGTCTGCGCTTAAGATCATCATCTAGTTTGAGCATCTCTTCGGAGTCCACTGGTTGACCATCTACAACAGGAATCGCAGATAGCCCTGCGTTGGATCGTTTCAATACAAAGCCCCGCTCTTGGGCAAAGCTCTCCAAATCTACAAAAAGTTGTTGGCTTTCCTTCGTAAAGTCTTCCAAAAGGGCAGCTTTCCTTTTTGCGTATTCCTCTCCTTCAAAGGCCTGCATAATCTGTTCCTGCAGGCTATCTACTAGTTCCCGCACCCAGGTAGCAAATTCCGTTCCGCCTCCCGGTGGAAAATCCAAGGCAATAGGCTCATCGGGCTTGTCAAAATTGTAAACATAACACCAGTCCCGGGGTACGGACTTTTTAGCCGCTACCTCTTTCACCATTTCACGAACATAACTGTTTTTCCCCAACCCCGGTATCCCTGATACGAAAATGTTGTATCCGGCCCGTTCCATGAGCAGCCCGAATTGCATTGCTCGTTCCGCCCTTGGTTGACCAATGATCCCTTGTAGCTGTGGTACGTCCTTTGTTGTTTCAAACCTGAGCTGCTCCATATTGCAGCATGCACGCAAATCATCTTTCGTCAACTTTTTAATTGGCAAATTAGGTCCTCCCACTAGTTCAGTTCGGCAATCTTCTTGCGGGCCTTCTCCTTAGCTCCATCATAGACATCCTTCAAAGGTAAACCAAGGGCCTGTGCTACCTGCTTACATTCCTCATACTCAGGGGCAATATTGACTACCTCCTGTCCAATACGCGCAATCTTAACACCGATGTGATGAACGTCCATATCCACCCTTAGTTTCTCCGCGGATAGTCCATACATTTTCTCTTGGCGAAGCCTAACACCTAGAGTTGTTGTCTCCCGAAACATTACCTGCAAAATGGATTCGACGTTAGAGGGAGATGCAATTACTGTAAGCAGAGTGGCAGGGCGACTTTTCTTGGCCATGATCGGAGTCAAGAAAGCTTCCAGAGCGCCGGCCTCCTGTAACTTAATAAGTACATACTCATAAAACTCAGGATTCATATCATCGATGGTCACTTCCACTGCAACAACAGAGGATCCTTCCCCCGGAAGGTCATGCCACTGGATTGGAGAGGCCTTCTCACCCAAGTAAAGCCGCAGTAAGTTAGGAGACTCTAGTACCCTAGTTCCGGCACCATACCCAATGTGGGTAATGCGCATGTGGGGTGGTGCTTCGAACTTGCATAAAGATGTAAGTAATAGTGCTCCGGTGGGGGTCACTAGTTCCGCTTCAATGTCCGTCTGATAAACCGGATAACCTTTGAGTAATTCCAGGGTAGCTGGTGCCGGTACAGGTATGGTACCGTGTTGGCATTCCACAAAGCCACATCCTAGGGGAATACTTCCGCAGTACATTTCTTCGATCTGTAGGTAATCAATACCGCAGAGGGTGCCAAGAATGTCGACGATGGAATCCACTGCCCCCACCTCGTGGAAATGGACTTTATCTAAAGTAGTATGATGGACCTTCGCCTCCGCCGTAGCTAGCCGTGTAAAAAGCTCGATCCCCTTCGCCTTGATTGTCTCCTTAAGGTCACTTTCTCGAATCAGGTGAACAATGTCCTCTAAATGTCGATGTACGTGCTCTTCTTCGGCTTCGACGATTGCTTTTATGCTCGAAATACCAGATACAACCCTGGTTTCCAGCCCCACTTCATAGCCATGAACATTCACACCAGCTAAGTCCTTGCGCAATTGTTCCGGCGAATATCCCAGCTGAAACAAGGCACCCAAGAACATATCTCCGCTCGCTCCCGAGAAACAGTCTACATATGCTATTTTCAATAGTCTCATCTCCAATGGCCCACAGGGACCTTAGATTCATCTTTGCCAGCCCGCTCCAAGATAGTTCGATACTGCATTTGCCTTTGGCTAAAGGATACCAATCTAGCTGTATACTTCCTCCAAGGAGTGCTCAGTTCAAACTGAAGGGGCCTACGATCTTCCCCGCATACCCAAATGGTCTCTGTCCCTTGATTCCCCTCTAACCGAATAGACGATGCGAGGTAAGTTCCTACCGGTAGATTGAGGATACTGGGTCCATCTTCCGCGTACCACATATCCCCCCGGGCAAGAAGGTTGACTACCCCGGCCGCCTCTGGGCAGTTCTCGTTGGAAATAATCCTGCATAACACGGATAGGAAGTCCAAGTCCCACTGCTTAATCCATACTAATTCCTTAGGACCGCCTTCATCCTCATAGAACAATACCCTCTGCTGGGATCGATCAAATACAAAACAAATACTATAGGCTGTGTCAGCGGTCTTTTCCTGTTGGTGATAAATCAGAGGGACTAAGGTATCTAAATCGATGACTGTCCGCTGCCGGGCGGACCACTGGTTCCAGGTACTCTGCTGTTCTTCCCAGATCACTTGAAGATAATAAACGTTTGTTCTTTCTTCGTAACAAGGCCAGCCAAACTCCAAAATAATGCGCCCGTGATCAGCATCTTCATCCTGTACCTCATAGACAAAGGTCATCCCATAGGGAAGATGTGGTAATTGCTGGGCGAAGGAAGGGCTGACAAACATGATCAGCAGTAGGAGACTAACCCCGATTACGACAGACTTTTTCTTATCTGAGCAGTCCATAGTACCCCTCCATATACAATGGCATATTTCGTATGATTCACAGAAAATCCTGCTTAGGTTCTTGCTTACATAACTATATTCTACCGCAATCGAGGCATACTATCTACCAAGGGAGGAAAAATCCTGTGCACAAAGCCGGTGCGGTACTCTTGGTTGCTCTGCTTATCCTTCTAGTCGGCGGTAATTGGTATCTGCTAAACAAGAGCGCTTCATTAGAACAAGAACTAGTTGAGCTAAGGCAGCAGAACCAGCAACTGATCATAAAACAAGACAGACTAGTCTTTGAAAACGAAACCCTTAAGGAACAAGCAGGACCCTTTGCCACTGTGATCCGAGGACCAAAGGTGGGAAAGCCCTTCCTCTTTGTTTCTCCACCCTGGCAGGGAACCAAACATACCCTTATTGCAGCCGCCACCGATAGTGAGCTTTTTGTATTAGAACTCTCGGACAACCAGCTAGCTATTCGATCGCGGACTCCCTGTATCGGTGTGCCTACGGGTCTTGCTATCGCTTGTCTAGAGCATTCCACAATCATGGAGCTCATTATTGGTGGCATTATTGGTACTAAGACAGGTTTTATCCAAATCTACAATACCGAGGATATGCAGTTAAGGCCGATCTGGACCAAGGAAATCCCTCAACCTATCTCGGGCATGGCCCTTTTGGAGATCGACAATGCCTATCGACTGATTTCCTCACGTCCAGATGGGACCTTTGCCTATGAATATGACCATCCTGGGTTCACAAAAGAGTCAGCTCTAGATCTACCTGCCGGTCTCATCGCTGCTGGGAACATGACTCAGACGGGGCAGCAGATAGTACTGGCAACAGAAGATGGCGACCAGGTAGCAGTCTATGATTATGATGGAAACCAAGCAATTAAAGTGTGGTCTACCACTGCGCCCGTGGGTACCTATGGTTTTCCCGTTGTCGCTTTGCAGATTACCCCCACTGAACACCGCCAAGTTTTCGTGAGAACCTTTGGGCAAAGATATAGTGCCTTTCGCCAGATAGGCCAAAAGTACTTTCCAAGCACAGTCTCGATCCCAGAGGACTGGAACCATTTCGCATCAGGCCTGATCGATGGCGAGCTACGAATCGTCTCGGCTGTAGACAATTGGATCGAGATCAATCTGCCTTAATCCTAGGGGGGTAATATACATATATCCACTGTTTTGGCTTCGTGAGTGACATCAACCCCTTATTATGTGGGGCTTGTTATGACCGATGTCGTTTCTTTATTGTTCGAGGTTTGGCTATGCTTAGGCAAGCGCCTGGACATTTATGTATGCGTATCCAAGGTTCCTGCGTTTACAAGAAGGAATATGTCTTCCAAATCACGAATACACTTATTAGGACTTAGTACATGATGCGATTTATACGTATACCATGTGAACGTTTAAGAACACTTCACTACAAAGGAGGAGGAGTATTGTCGCTCATTAACAAAGCTATGGTCTTAGCTCTAATCATCTGCGGGATAGCCTCAATGGGCTTGCCCGTACCGACGGAGGGAAGGGACATGGAGTATTTGCATCAAGCGGCCGACGAGGCTCTCGATGCTATGATCGACGGGTTTTGGAATGATGAACAACTGCATTTCCACAAGTATAGCGACCGTTCAGGTTGGACGGACTTTTGGTGGCTCGCCCAAGTGTGGGATGCTGTCATGGATGGGGTAGAACGAACTGAGGGAAAAAATGAAAAGTGGCTAGAAATAATGGAACGGGTATACGCCGGACAACGTAGCCGTACTCCCACCTTCAGGAACCAATTCTATGACGATGAAGCGTGGTGGGCACTAGGATGCATCCGCGCCTATAAAATCACTAACAATCAGAAATACCTACGAATGGCCAACTCTCTGTGGAGTGACATCAAGAATGGATGGACAGAGGACTTTGGTGGAGGTATATGGTGGCGAAAGGATCGAAAGACAGAGAAGAACGCCTGTATCAATTGCCCTGCGGCAATAATTGCTGCTCGCATGTATGAGATCAACCAGGATCCTACGGATCTACTAATGGCCATTGACCTATACAAGTGGGTTCGTGCTAATTTACTCTCTCCCAAGGGCCTGATTTGGGACCATGTAACAAAGGCAGGGGTTAATTACTGGACCTTTACGTATAACCAAGGTACCTTCATTGGAGCCGCTGTATGGCTATACAAGCTTACCGGAGAAGAGCATTACTTAGAGGACGCCCGGCTTGTGGCTGATGCTTCAATGCAGTACTTGACAAATACCAACGGCATCTTTAAGGAAGACGGAACCGGGGATGGCGGTGGGTTTAAAGGAATTTGCATCCGCTATCTGGTGGAACTAATTAGGGTGGACCCCCATCCAGAGAAGTATGTGGATTTCGTTTTGAAGAATGCAGAGTCGATCTGGAACAAGAGCCGCAATTCCCAAGGGTTATTCGGTTCAGGATGGGCCGGACCCCCTAAAGAAAGCCGTATTGAAAGCCTGGAAAATGCCTCGGCGGTAATGACTCTCAATCTAGCTGCACAGTTGGTTCCCGCTAAATGACAGCTCGTACTATGGAAGGAGGAGGCTATCTAAATCTAATCATTTGGGGTAGGTAATCAAGACTAAGAATGAGGAGGAGTGTAAGAATCATGAAGAGACTGCAAACTTTCTTTCTAGTCGCGATCGCATCAATCCTAATGGTAACCAGTTACGTGTATGCAGAGCCCATTATCATTGAATACTGGGGAACTTGGGGCGGTATTTCCGGAAAGAATGTGGAGACCCCCTTGATCACACAGTTTAACGAAGAGTACGAAGGTGTTTACAAAGTCATTGGCAATGAGCTGGAGGTCCGGGAGAAGTTGCCGGTTGCAGTTGCAGGTGGTGTGCCTCCCACCGTGGTCAAGATCGACCGCTATCAGCTGGGGGCCTACGCCCTTATGGGTCTGCTCCAGCCTCTGGATGGACTTATTGAGCGTGATGGACTTGCTTTCGATGAGTTCTATCCAGCAGCAACAGCTGAGAGTATGTTCGATGGGAAAGTCTATGCTATTCCCTGGACCATTGACGACCGTGCTTTATACTACAATGTAGATCTTTTCCACGCCTGTGGTCTAGACCCGCGCAAACCACCAAAAACTTGGGAAGACTTAGAGGAATACAGTAAGAAATTAGACTTCTATGATGGCAGTGAGCTAAAACGCGTTGGCTTTAGCCCCACCCGGGGCAACTGGTCATTCCTAGGATGGCTATGGGCCGCTGGCGGTGAGGTCCTTGATGAATCCGGGCAAACAGCACTAATCAACAGTCCCGCGGGACGTAAAGCCGTAAACTGGCTGGCTGATTTCATTAGTCGATACGGAGGAGATGGGGTCATTGGTGCAGCATGGGATGCTGGCGGTGGTTTCATCGGCGGCTCCGCAGGCATGGTAATCGACGGCTGTTTCTTTGCTGGTCCTGTACTCGATGAGAACCCCGGTCTAGAATGGCGTGTAGCTCCTCCACCCCGTCCGGCAGGTCTTGAGGACACACCAATTACCTGGTCCGGTGGTCATGCCTTTGCCATACCCACAGGGATCTCCGATGAGGAACTGGAAGCAGCATGGGAATTCATCAAGTTCTATACCAGTCACGAGGCCCAAGTCACCCTTGGAATCGGCTCCCAAGGATGGCTGCCTGCCCTACGCTCCGCGGCAACATCCTATGAGTTCCTTAGTGCAGTCCCCGAAATGGAAACCTTTGTGTACCTCATGGACTACACGACCTTCCGTCCTGTTACACCCTTCGGCGACGCGTTCTATGGAGCCATTTTTGGTGTGGATGGTGCCATTGCCCAAGGGGATAAATCCCCGGACGAAGTCCTGGCCCAAGCGGCGCAAAATGCCCAAAAAGCCTTGGACGATGGATGGAAGGACCCCTTCGGCATGAAGGCAGCGGAAAAGGCAAGCGAAATAGCCCAATCCAGTTTTTCCGTTAAAGTTGGTGCTGAAAATGCCATCAGACACGGTGACGGCGCCCCAAGCATGGATGATAACGTAATCACCCACGGTTGGAACAATGGATTTTACGAATACGAGTTTACTATTCCCCAAGGACAGGCAGGCAACTATACGCTATATGTATTTGCTTCCACCTGGTCCGATGCTGGAAGGATCTTTACCATCGATAATGAACAGGAGTTTCTATACGTATTTCCAGGATATAACGACTGGAACAGATACGACCTGTTTACAGTCAAGAGTGGTATTCCGCTAACGGCTGGTAAACACACTATCAAGATCGCCGTGGAGAGAGACTACCTCAACCTTGATTACTTCCAACTAGTTAAGGAATAAGCAATACATTCTGGTGTGGGCTGTGGCCCACATCAGAATATTGATGCAATTTATGATGGTTTTTGGTACTATAAAAGAAGAAACAACGATTGGGAGAGAGAGCAAGTAGGATGAGCAAGATCAATCAACGGGAAGTTGCAGAAATACTGGGGTTGTCCCAGGCCACCGTCTCAAGGGCACTCAGCGGCAAACAAGTCTCCCCTGAGACAAGACGAAAGGTCGCAGCAACATGCAGTCGGTTGGGCTATGTTCCAAACCGCAACGCGCAGAACTTGGCATTAGCTCGTAGTAACAACATCGGGTTTGCTGTGGAGACCTTCGGGGTACTGGCAAACGATGTAATTCATCGTCTGCTGATCAATATTTGTGAACGTGCCAAGCAGGATGATTACAGCGTGAGTATCATTTTACTTAACTCCATACCCCGACAAAGCCGGACTGGTTTCATTGATGGTGTCATCGCCTTTGCCTCCTCCAAGCAATATGAGATGTTCCTAAATTACGAAGAAGATCTAGGATGCCCCATCGTATTGGTGGACTGTGATCAGGAGGCACCCTTTCCCCGGGTGATCTTCGATGATTGCGAAGGCGGCTACATGGCTACCGAGTACCTTATTGGGCTTGGCCATACCCGCATATGCTATATCGGCACACGGGAAAGTGGTCCGGGGGAACAGCGATGGCTCGGTTACAAGAAGGCTATGCAAGCAGCCAATCTTCCTTTGATTGGTCCTGTGGAGTTAGCCGGTTGGCCCAATATCGATACGGAGTTGGCCCCCTATGAAGAGCAGATCTTCGCTTTTAGGCCTCTCCCCACCGCGTTCATTGCTGCCAGTGACCAGATTGCCGTAGCATTAATCAAGATGCTTAGGGAACATGGGTTCGTCGTCCCTGATCAGGTGTCGGTAATTGGGTTTAACGATTCCCCATTGATGGGCTGCTATGAACCGCCTTTAACTACGATTCGGATCCCAGCGGAGCATCTGGGCAAAATCGTTTGGGATACGTTGCAGGCCCAGTTCAATGGCAAGCGAGTCCCCAGATGCACGAAGATTCGCCCCCACTTGATCGAACGCAAATCCTGCTTGCGTCTGTAGGCTTGTCTTCGCCTTGCTACTTTGGCGTATGAATGATATAATCTTGCATAACCTCAAGCTATTGGGTGAGCGACTTGATACATAATAGAGATAGTATTCACACGAACTGTTGGCATATTAGTGAAAAACTAACCAAGGCACAAGTGTTTCCAACGGATTCTGGTGCGGCACCAGGTCAGGCACCTTTTCGCATATCGCCAACTCCCTTTTCCCTTGATCCTGCTACTTTTGAGTTTCTCCATAAGCTAGGTCCGGCCCTGTTAGACTTTTACCGGGCAACCAACACTTTGTATAGACGCAGTAGAACCAATGAGCATCTGCGCTGGGTTACAGATTACCTCAATTTGGGGAAAACGGAACGGGTAATCAATTACGGTCGTATGAATCGATTTCGGCATGACCTGCCTTTGGTCATACGTCCTGATATTATCCCCACTGAGACAGGTTTTGTCATCACCGAGCTTGATGCAGTCCCTGGAGGAATGGGTCTTCTGGCGGCTCTGAATCATGCCTATAGCACCCTAGGCTATGATGTAATAGGGGGGCCCTATGGGATGATTGACTCCTTTAGGGAATCTCTAAAGCATGTAGCGGATCAGGAAGAGCCCGTGGTGGCCATTGCTGTCTCCGATGAGTCACAGGATTACCAACCGGAAATGTGTTGGCTTGCAGAGCGTTTAACAGAGAGGGGATTACGTACTCACCAAGTGCATCCTAGGGATCTCATCTTCCAGGAATCAGGACTGTATGCGTACGATGAGCGCGTGGATGTTCTCTATCGTTTCTTTGAACTATTCGATCTACCAAATATCCCCAAGATAGACTTGGTGCTTTATGCTATTCGCAAGGAATTGCTGCGCATCACCCCACCCCTCAAAAGCTATCTCGAGGAGAAATTAATCATGGGGCTATTCCACAATCCTCGACTCTCCTCCTTCTGGCACTCCAACCTAAAAGGGGAACACTTGTCCTTACTAAATCGGGTGTTTCCTAAGACATGGATCCTGGACCCAACACCATTACCTAACTATGCAGTCATTCCAGGACTAACCCTAAACGGGCAAGCCCTAGCCCACTGGTCCGAGTTAAAAGGGGCGTCAAGGCGCCAGCGGAACTTCGTGATCAAACCTTCCGGTTTCTCTGAATTGGCCTGGGGCAGTCGGGGAGTAGTAGTGGGAAATGATGTTAATAACGAAGAGTGGTCTGATGCAATAGATGATGCCCTGAAGGCTTTTGGAGATACGCCGCACATCCTCCAAGAGTTCCATAAAGGCAAAAAGTTCAAGATCGCGTATTATGACTTTGGTCGACAAAAACAGGAGACCATGGTCGCTAGGGCTAGACTGTGTCCTTACTACTTTGTCCTGGGCGATACAGTCCAGCTGGCTGGGGTCTTGGCTACCCTTTGTCCTAGTGATAAGAAGATCATCCATGGTATGACTGATGCCGTCATGACGGCAAGTACGGTGATGTCAACTGATATAAGGAGTTGAGGACAGCCGTGAAACATAGCCAGAGTGTAGAGTGGACCGATTGGCAATGGCAACTACGCCACCGTCTAAGGACCGAAGGGGATTTTTGCCCGGTGATTGAGCTTACCTGTCAGGAAAGGACTGCCCTTAGATGTGAAAACATTGGGCTTCCTACTGCAGTTACGCCTTACTATGCTTCATTGTGTGACCCGAAGGATCCTTCCTGCCCGATTCGTCGTCAAGCCATCCCCTTACCCGAAGAAATGATCTCCTATTCCTTTGAGAACATCGATTCCCTCGCTGAGGAAACTCAGTCTCCCATCCCCTTTCTGGTGCACCGTTATCCAGATCGGGTCCTGATTATGGCTACCCATCTGTGCGCCACTTACTGTCGACACTGCACCCGACGGCGACGAGTAGGCTTGGAAAACGTCACCATCGCCGATGAAGATTTGGCTCGGATTAGGGATTACTTGGAGACACACAAAATACGTGATGTGCTAATCTCCGGGGGAGATCCCCTTTGTCTTTCCGACGCCCGCTTGGCCAATATTCTCAATGTGATTGATTCAGTTCCTCATGTTGAGATCCTGCGTATTGGTACCCGAACTCCAGTCACAAACCCTTTTCGGATTACCCAGGATCTAGTGGACATCCTCCGCCGTCATCGTTCTTTATGGATTAGTACCCATTTCAACCATCCAAAGGAGATCACCGAAGAAGCAAAACAGGCCTGTAGTCTTCTCATCGACCACGGTATACCAGTGCTTAACCAAACGGTGCTACTTGCTGGTATTAATGACTCCACAAAGATCCAACAGGAGCTAGTAAGGCAACTTGTTCGTATGAAGGTCTATCCTTACTATCTTTATCAGTGCGATTTAGTATCCGGGATAGAGCATTTCCGTACCCCACCCCAGGTTGGTATTAACATCATCAAGGAATTACAGGGGCGGACCACAGGTTTTGCTGTTCCTAGATTTGTGATTGATGCTCCCGGTGGTGGAGGCAAAATCCCCTTAGAACCCCAGCGCATCATCAAAGAGACCCCCACAGAGCTTATTTTGCAGAACTATGAGGGTAAATGTTTTAGATACCCAACGAAACGCCTCCCCGCCGTGTGTACCGGATGCATGTAATGGTAACCCGGCCGACAAGACCGGGTTACGATCAGATTACTTTACTTGGATTGAGAATACCCTTGGGATCGAAGGCCCTTTTAATCCCTTGCATCAGCTCAATTTGCACCGTTCCCAATGAATCCTCCAAGTACCTACGTTTTGCATAACCAATACCGTGTTCACCGGAGACTTGGCCACCTAGCTCCTTGGCATGATCGTACATCTTCTTCATTAACTGCTCCATCTGTGGACGCCAAACCTGTTCGGGTAGATCGTCTCTGAGGATATATACGTGCAGATTACCATCACCTGCGTGACCAAAACTAAGTATACGAATCTCGCTTTCCTCAGCAAGCTTATTCGTGTAGGCAACAAATTCCGCAATTTTGTCCCTGGGCACCACTACATCAACTTCGTCCATATCGCTCATGGCCTTTAGGGCCTCTAAAAATGCCCCCCGGGCCTCCCAAATTAGTTCCTGTCGTTCAGTACTATCCGCGATTAGAACATCTTGGGCTCCGGAGACTAGGGCAATGTCGGCCACTAGTTCATATACCGATTCTAGTTCTTCATTGGAATTACCATCAAAGGCCAAAAGTAAATAGGCCGTCGCAGATTTGTCTGGGAAACGCTTACCTAGGTACTCCTCGGCGGCAAGAATCACATCCTGCTGCATAAATTCAATGGCTGTGGGAATAACTTTTGACTGGATGATCTTTGGCACTGTGCTAATGGCTAAATTAAGGTTTTCGAAGGGAATAAGAAGGCTAATCTGTTTCTTGGGTTTGGGCAGCAACTTGAGGATCACTTCCGTGATAATCCCAAGGGTCCCCTCGGAACCGATTAACAGATTGTGGAGACTGTACCCAGAACTGTTCTTTACGATCTTGCCACCAGTTCGTATGATCCTTCCCGTAGGTAATACCACTTCAAGACCTAAGACATAGTCTCTGGTAACACCGTACTTAACTGCGCGCATACCACCTGCGTTGGTCATGATATTACCACCGATTGTAGCGCTTTTTTCCCCCGGGTCCGGTGGGTAGAACAACCCTCTTTCCTCCACCACATCCCGAAACTCCATGAGGAGAATCCCCGGCTGTACCGTAGCTGTTAGATTAGCTTCGTCTATTTCGATGATGCTATTCATCTTTGTTGTGGAAAGCAATATGCCACCGTGAATTGGAACAGCTCCACCGCATAACCCCGTGCCCGCACCCCGGGGAGTAACGGGAATGTTGTTTTCATAGGCGTATGTCATGAGCTCGGCTACTTCCTCAGTGGTTAGAGGTTCCACCAATACCTCCGGAAAAGACCGTACTTCAGCTAACTCATCATGGGCGTAATCCTCGTTGATGTCTTCGTTAACGAAAACACGCTCGGGAGCACATATTTCCCTTAGCCTGGCTAGATCTTCTTCAGTTAACTTCTTCCAAGACACGGATACCCTCTCCTTTAATCAATTGAATTAGCCTTGGTATAACTTGGTAAAGATCACCGATAATAGCATGGGTTGCCACGTTAAAGATGGGGGCATTGGGATCCGAATTGATGGCGTAGATCTGCTCGGCATTGGACATCCCCGCTACGAACTGCACGGCCCCGGAAATGCCGCAAGCAATCAAGAGCTTCGGCCTTACCGTACGCCCACTAAGGCCAATTTGACGGGTATACGGTAGCCATCCACACTCAATCAATGGTCGGGTAGCACCAAGCTGCCCCCCTAAAAGGTGGGCCAACTCCAAGGCCAGATTGAGATCCCCTTCGGTGCGAATACCCCTTCCCACTGCCACAATAACCTCTGCATCAGTAATGCTCGCCTCCTCCGGCTTGGGTGTTGCTTGGAGGACCGTAACCCGTGAAGCAAGTTTACTTTGGTTAATGAAGCAGGAAACCACTTCTCCTTTGGAACATGAGTCTGCCTTGGCCGGTTCCATCACCTTATACCGGACTGTAGCCATCTGTGGTCGGTGGTGGGGAGTGACAATTTGCGCCATAATGTTCCCCCCAAAAGCCGGACGAATCTGTATCAGGTCACCGTTTTCTTTAACATCCAAAACAGTACAATCGGCTGTTAAGCCTGTCCTAAAACGCACAGCCAACCGTGGCGCCAGGGACCTGCCGATGGAGGTAGCGCCAATCAAAAGGATGTTGGGTTGTGTTTTCTCGATGGCTGCGGCGATGGCCGCCGCGAAGGGTTCGATGGAGTAGTATTCAAGTTCTGGGTAATCATATACATAGACCTTTTCTACCCCGTACTTCAACAACTCAGCAGCTTTACCCCTCACCTGGTATCCAATAAGAACACAGTTCAGGGGTTGGCCGAGCTTTTTCGCCAGCTCCCTTCCCTTACCGATCAATTCATAAGTCACCGGGTGAATCACACCACCCGATTGCTCGGCGAAGACCAAAACACCTTGCCACTCGGCATCGTTAACTAGGCCCTTAGTTGATTTAGACAAAGACAAAGCGCCTGTTGGACAGTGTTTAATACACTGTCGGCACAACCGGCATTTTTCATTAATGATCACCTGGTCTGCCATTATTCCAATGCCGCCGAAGGGACAAACCTCCATGCAGCGACCGCACAGGTTACACTTTTCGTAGTTGACCCGAAGCACAATGGATGCCCCCTTAGATGAATCTATGTTCTTTGAGTTGTACGTATAGCTGGTTTGCGATCTCGTCGGGTTCTCCGTGATAAACAATCCTATCCCGGTGGCTCTCGGGAGGGAAGATCCGTTCCACTTGGGTGGGTGAACCGTCTAGACCGTAGTATTCTGTTTTCACAGGAGGTAAATCCTTATAACTTACCACCTCGATAGGACGCCCTGAGGTGGCAAGTCTCAACCTATAGGAAGGAAGTCTCGGTTGGTTTGCTGTTTCCATCAGGGTAAGTAAGCAGGGTAAATGCACTCGGCAGACCTGAATGCCATCGGTAAGGTCCTTTTCCACGGTTATGTAATCAGCATCAAGAGCAAGGATAGAGCTAACATAGGATACATGGGGTAAGTCCAAAAATTCCGCGATGCCCGGACCAACTTGGGCAGTATCCCCATCGGTGGTCTGTTTGCCACACAGGATTAGATCAAAGCTGCCACTTCGTCCAATCCCCTGAGCTAAAGTAAAGGCAGTTGCCAATGTATCCGCACCAGCAAATTTTCGATCCGACATGAGTATACCTGCATCAGCCCCCATCATGTACGCTTCTTTGAGCACTGCAGCGGCTTGGGGAGGACCCATACTAATGACTGTCACCTTTCCACCGTAACGCTCTTTAAGCTGTACCCCTGCCTCTAATGCATAAAGGTCAAAGGGGTTCATCTTGCTATCAACACCCTCACGCTTTAGAACACCGGTGTTCTCATCCACCTCCACATCCCTGGTCTCGGGAACCTGTTTGATACATACTAAGATATTCAAGCAGTACACCTCCGACTGGCCTGATGGTCAGACCACAAATATGATTATTCCCTTTGAGTCCATCCTAGAGTCTGTATCCGCTCTTCAACAAACTGAAAGTGTCGTTCTACCGCTACCGCAGTATTATCTGGATCCCTTTGACTAACCGCCACAAGAATCTGTCGATGCTGTTCCACTAACCGTTCCTTAAGTTGTTCATCAGCAAAAAGGTTCTCTCGATGGGTGCGGATACTAAGATCGATTACATCGGAAATGGCATCAAGGACCGTCACTAAAATCGGATTGTTCGAAGCCACACTCAGACGGTAATGGAACCGTCTATCCGCTTCTATACTGTTAGCTTCATCGGCAAGGGCCATCTGCTCTACTAGCTGTGTTAGGTCCGTCAAGCGTTCTTGGGTTATTCTTGTGGCGGCAAGCCTGGCAGCCTCCACCTCAAGAATCCGTCTAAACTCGAGAAATGCAGGCTCAAAGTTCTCCTGCAGCATGAACGCTAACGAAAGGGGCTCCACCATGCCTTGACTGTTAGCTGCAATGTATGTACCATCCCTGGGCTTACTTTCAATAAGACCGATCATCTCCAAAGCGCTAAAAGCTTCCCGTACCGATGCCCGTGATACCCGAAGCTGTTCGGTCAACGTACGCTCCGCAGGTAACCTGTCACCTCGTTTTAGCTTTCCAGTATAGATCAGCTCTTTAATCTGGGAGATAATGTGCTCATAGACCTTAGTCTTACTTACAGGGGCAAATTGTGGTGCCTGTCTTGATACCTTCATCATATCTAGTAACGCGCTACCCGCCCTTCACATATTAAAGCCGGCCTTGAGCCTGCTGCAATTAACTAATGATTAGCTTACCTTTACCTGCTTTATGACTTCGCCACAACCAGTTAGATTCCTGCAGCACTACTTATATTGACAGCAACCATTGCATCAGATAAACTCTTTGGCAAGGGCTGTGATATGATTCACAGCCGAAGGGTAACGCAAGACAATACGGGGGGGGATACCAATGAAGGTCCTTATTGTTGGTGGAGTAGCAGGGGGTGTTTCGGCGGCCGCTCGCTTACGCAGGCTTGATGAATCTATGGAAATTGTAATCTTTGAGAGGGATGAATACATTTCCTATGCCAACTGCGGCCTTCCTTACTATATCGGTGGGGTGATCGAAGAGCGGGACCGTCTCTTCGTGCAGAGCGTCATAGGGATGAGTCAACGCTTCAACCTTGATATACGAACCAAGAATGAGGTTACCAAGATTGACCGGGGGAATAAGGCGGTTACAGTCTGCGAGCTTGATTCCGGTCGGGAATATGTTGAGGAATATGACTATCTAATTCTCTCGCCCGGCGCAGAACCAGTGGCCCCACCTATACCAGGAATTGAACACCACAGGGTATTTTCTGTGCGGAATATCTCCGATACCGATCGCATCAAGGCTTTTGTTTCCGATAACCAACCCAAGAATGCAGTGATAGTCGGCGGCGGATTTGTCGGGCTTGAGATGGCGGAGAATCTACAGCACTTAGGTTGCCAGGTAACCATCGTTGAAATGGCTCCCCAAGTCCTAGGAGCGATCGATCAAGACATGGCTGGTATTGTCCATGGATACTTGAAAAAGCAGGGCATCAAGTTGTATCTCAATAATACTGTGACGACTATGAACCACGATGCTGATACCAGTATGGTCACCCTTGCAAGTGGAAAGAAACTCCCAGCTGACCTCGTGGTCCTAGGAATCGGGGTTACGCCAAATACCAACTTGGCCCAGACCGCTGGATTAGCCATCAATGAATGGGGAGCCATTGTTACCGATGAATTCCTGCGCACCTCGGATCCTTGGATTTATGCGGTTGGTGATGCCATCGCGGTAACAGACTTCGTTACTGGGCACCCAGCCTATATGCCCCTAGCTGGTCCCGCGAACAAAATGGGTCGGATTGCCGCTAACAACATTTGTGGCAAGACTGAAACCTACAACGGCTCCCAGGGAACAATGATTATTAAGCTCTTTGAGCTTACGGCCGCGGCAACGGGAAGCACTGAGAGGAATCTAAGGGAGTTGGGCATTCCCTATGAGAAGTCCTATACCCACTCAGAATCCCATGCCAGTTATTATCCCGGGGCACGGCCCATGAGTATTAAGCTGTTGTTTGATCCACAAAGTGGGAACATCCTTGGTGGCCAGATCGTAGGCTTCACCGGTGTGGACAAGCGTATTGATGTGTTGGCTACCGCGATTCGCTTTGGGGGAACCGTGTTTGATCTACAGGGATTAGAGCTAGCCTATGCTCCTCCCTTTTCCTCGGCAAAGGATCCTGTAAACATGGCTGGGTATGTGGCAGGGAACATCATCAATAATGACATGCCCGTCATTCACTGGCAGGATTTGACCCTTAATGAGGCCAACATGCTTATTGACGTCCGTACAGCATGGGAATTTCAAGCCGGTCATGTGGAGGGAGCAGTAAACATCCCCGTGGATGAACTGCGGGAGCGCATCTTTGAGATCCCAAAATCTAAGCAGATTATGGTCTACTGCGCAGTTGGCCGCAGATCCTATCTCGCCACCCGGATCCTAAAGCAGAAGGGCTATGACGTTTTGAATATCTCGGGAGGATGGCGGTCCTACCAGGCGATCAATAATCAACTACCAACGGGCTAGAAAGGTCTTTCTAGCTTAAGCTGTCTTGTCATTAGTTCATCAACGGCTGCTTTGGGGGAGACGCTGCCCCCAAGCACCCTCTCTAGGGTAGAGGCGATGGGCAGTTCAACACCTATCGTTTCTGCTAACCGGCAGGCCGCAGTGGTGGTGTAAACGCCTTCTACCACCATTGGCCCGGCAAGGACCTCTTGCAGGTCGCAGCCTTTCCCGATCTTCTCGCCAGCATTTCGGTTACGGCTCCACTTACTACTACACGTGGCAACGAGATCCCCAAGACCTGAAAGCCCTGAGAAAGTCAGAGGCTCCGCGCCAAGACGCACCCCTAGCCGGACAATCTCTGCAAGCCCCCGGGTAATCAGGGCCGCTTTGGTATTATCCCCATAGCCTAGTCCGTCACTGATTCCTGCGGCCAAGGCAATCACGTTTTTTAGCGCTCCCCCTAGTTCGACTCCAACGACATCCCTTTCTACATAGACCCGGAAGCGGTCAGTACTTAGGATCTCCTGAATAACCTTGCCAGTACCCAGATCGTCAAAGGCCACCACAGAAGCGGTGGGCATGTTATTTGCAGCTTCCTCTGCATGATTCGGACCAGATAAGGCAGCTATGGGACGACCTAGTACTTCTTCGGCCACCTGGGAAATCCGAAGCTGAGTGGAAATCTCGATCCCCTTAGCACCATGCACGATGGGAACTTTGGAATCCACCAGACCTGTCATTTGCTGAAGCACACCTCTAATATTCTGAGAAGGTACAGTCAAAATGATCAACCCGGTGCTGTCTATGGCTTCCTCGATGCAGGAAGTCGCCCTGACACAAGAAGGAAGAGCTACTGGTAGATACGTCGCATTTACCCGAGTCCGGTTAATCTCACAAGCTACCTCATTTCGTCGAGACCAAAGGACAACTTGATGTCCTTTGCTGGCTACTAAGTAAGCTAAGGCTGTTCCCCAGCTGCCTGCCCCAATAATCGTTACTTGCACCGGTAAGCCACCCCATTCCCAGAACATATATTTCCATTATACCAGATCATAATCTTGTCCTTCTTCGACCCATACTAACCACAGAAGACTCTTGGGAGGTTGTGTTAGCGTGAACGAAATATTCGACCGTAGCAACTACGTAGGTGTAGCGGCCATCAAATGGGGTGCCATTGTGGCTATTGTCATCGCCGTTTTGTACTTCTTGGCAAAGTATGTAATCCCCTTGATCTCATAACCATCTACAGAAAAACGAGCGGTGAACAAAAAACGTCCACCGCTTCTATTCCGAACTTAATGTATAATCTTCCCCTTTTCGGCCAATAATGGCATTGGGAACGAGAGGAGGTTTAGTATGGACCAGTACGGAATTGCATCCTTTAGCGGTAAGGTAAGCCATTGGCGGATGGTACTTCGCTCAATTCGCGACCTTCAGCGCATGGCTCGCACAACCCGAGCTACGAAGCAGAGCAAATATGCAGCTTCCCGGTCGAAGCAACCTACTCCAACATGGCGATCATATTAGCAAATACCCTAAGACCCACTGCACAACCCTGGACATTATTACAGACTCGCTCAGGATGCGGCATCATGCCAAGGACTAGACCCGACGAATCAATAACTCCGGCAATACCACCACGGGACCCAGTTGGGTTCTGGGGGTACTCCTCTGTAGGTCGTCCTTCCGTATCTACATATAAGAAGGCGGGCTGAACATTTTCGCTACTCAGCCTGCCAGCACTACAGCTTACAGGCATGGAAAACTCCTGCGGAAAGCCTTGCAACCAAGGTTGGTTACTATCAGCCACCTTCAAAACGACCCAACGATTCTCTGCCTTCCCGGATTCATTCTCCAGCAAGGCTAATGAGCGCTTGCCGATCTGTTGATCTGGCAGTATCCCCGTTTCACAGAGGACTTGAAATCCGTTTCCGATTCCAAGCAGGGGCCGTCCTTTCTCTCGTAGTCTCACTAAATCATCGTATAGATGATGAATGAGATGGGCTGCGAAAACTCGACCTGGTGCAATATGATCTCCCCACGAGAACCCCCCAGGAATCACCAACCCCTGGTAATCATCGAGACTACGGTCCTTAGATATGAGATCGCTTAGCAGAACGACCTCGCCCAGACCGCCCGCAAGTTCAACGGCTAAAGCGGTCTCGGTATGGGCTGTAGTACCAGGCGCATATAACACTGCGATAGTCGGCTTACTCACACGATCATCTCCTTAAAGGTACTCTCCCAGGCGCAGACTAACTCATCCATGGGTAAATCAAGTTTTTCGGAGCCAAATCGTAGTTGAATAACTGGCTCGTCCAAGGTCTGACCGATCACCTGCCAAGGAAACCCTGAAAACACCGTTCCAGGATCCACACTGGTCGGCATCTCCACTAACAAAGCACCAACTGCCTCGCTAAATAGCTTCCCGTCCAGCCGTCCTGCAGGTAATGCATCTAGGTCCAATTGGGCACCCCATCCTGCTCCGTAACACATTTCAAAGAGCCTAACGAACAATCCACCTTCTCCAATGGCTGTTGCTGCAAGAATCGGGTTATCCTCCCCTTGATACGTCCGGTAAATGGTCCCCCACAGCTCTCTTAGGCTACTGATCTGTTCATGGGCTACGTCAGCCAGTTCATTACCTCGCTTGCCATAGCAGTCGAGGTAAACTGACCCCCCAAGCTTCTCTGGATCCAGCGTACCCACAAGGACAATTTGGCTTCCTGTTCCTTTGAATTCCTTGGTTACCATTTTGCGGACATCGGGCATCCGTCCCAGTGTCGACACTGCAAAAGTATAGGGAACATCGATGACTTGTCCATCTTTGGAAACGAACGTACCGGAACTTGAGTCTTTGCCTGAGATAAATGGGGTGTTTAGCTTTACTGAAAGATCAGAAATGGTCTCCACCATGGCCTTCAGCATCCAACCAACCTCTTGGTTACAGCGGGGTGTGTAGAAGTTATCGCATAGGGCGATAGCCGCAGGATCAGCACCAACCGCAACTGCTTTACTAATGGCTTCGATCATCATCAGTCGGGCCAACCCCACAGGATCCACATCACCATAAAAGGGGTTATACGCCAACGTACTGACAACACCATAGGGTTTTCCCCAAAGGGGCGCCGATACAAAGGCACCGGTGGGCATTCTACCGGTCTGTCCCCCAAAGGGTCCAAGGACAGTTCTGCCCTGGGCACTTGAGTCAAACTGGAATCCAGCGGGCGATTGGTCGCAGCAATGGTAATGCGATAGCACCTGTTTAATTGACTTCTTCACCTGGGCAAGGCTTGTTGGTGCCTCCACATCCTCTTCGGTCTGCTTCTGCTGTGGTTCTTTAATGCTGATTGGTTCGATGGGACACTTGCCCCATAGAAAGTCCATTTCAATATCAACGACAGTCTGGCCTTGCCACGTAGCTTGAAAACGGTTCGTATCCGTAAACTTTCCGATCACCGACATTTCTACATCATACTTCTTCAAAATCTGCCCTACCTGCCCTATCTTTTCGGCGGGCACTCCAAGTAACATACGCTCCTGGGACTCAGACAGAAGGATCTCCCAAGCGGACAGACTTGGATATTTCAAGGGCACCTGATCCAAATCTAGAGTAACCCCCGTATCTGCACCCATCTCTCCGGCCCCACACGAAATCCCCCCCGCGCCCAAGTCGGTAATGGCACGAATACATTCAGCGTCGCGCAATTGGGGGATCGCCTCCATAAACTTGCCTTCGGTTAAGGGGTCGCCGATCTGCACTGCCGCGGCCTCTTTTTCTGTGACCTCTCTGCTCATGGTGGCGGAACTTGCCGTTGCACCATGCAGTCCATCCCTGCCCGTCCGTCCACCAAGGAGTACTACCAAATCCCCAGGCTGAACCTCATCTTTAAGGGCATATTTTCGGGGCAGTATTCCGATCGAATGCCCTAACGCTAAGCACTTCGGGTAATTTCGATGCTTTCTATAGGCACTGTACATCATAGGAATACCCATAGGATTACAGTAAAATACCGTTGCTCGGATAGCTTCCTTAAGGATTGTCCGTGGGTGCAGGGCTCCTAAAGGAACTTGTCCCTTCAACGTACTCGGATCCATGGTACCCATGATGGTGCTACCACCGATGGGATAGGCACCCTTGCCAAAACCCACTGTATCACGGATTACTCCCCCATGTTTTGTGGCTACGCCACCAAAGGGTGAAATAGAACTTGGAAAATTGTGGGTCTCGCCTTTAATGGTTACAACCCAATCATCATAAAATTCCATACCACCAGCGTTATCTGTAAACACCGACACCATCAAGGGATGATCTATGGCTAGGGTGGCATTCTTTAGCTTCTTGAGTAGTCCCAAAGCTTTCCACGTGGTATGATAGCAATGATCACTCCAGCTTTGGACCACAATCTCAATTTCTGCATCGGTAAAGGGACGACCCAATTCCTGCTGATACTCCTGTAGTACCTTCATTTGCTGCAAAGAGGCATACCATGAGTTTTCCTCGGATATACTTATCAATTCTTCATCGGAGCACCTGCTTAAATCGATCTTCCGTACCGGATCGCTCTCCCCCGACGGTAGCAGGCTATCCCATTCTTCTCGCAGAATCTTTTGGATAACAGGATTATACAATTCATCCTGTGCAATCCTCTCTGCCTCTTCCTCAGACACTCCCACAAACTGATAGCGGTAGTTCAAACGAGCCCACTTCACACCGTCAGTGCCAACGGCCCTAGCACCCTCTAGAATCGAAATCGTCTCCGGATCGATCACCGCCCGATTATAGCTAATCTCAACAATAGGCCCTTCCTCAGGATCAAGTTTACTCTTCGGGGACCACGTCTCATAGACTGGGTTGACCAAAAGATCGATTAACCCGGCCTCATCGAACTGGCCCTCTAACCGATAGACCCGTTCAATCTTACAAGCCACAACGTTGTACCCTCTATAATTAAGAGTCTCCCTCAACCGCGCCTGTAGGGGCTCACTGATCCTCTGCACATAAATCCTATTAATCTTCACACGCATCTCCTCCGTCCCCAGCGCTAATACTTTCCTAGTTTATCACAACAAGACTCGCAACTGCAATGAAAAGTTCCTCACAACGCGCTCCTAACCCTAGTATTGCCCCATTCACAACAAAAAAAGAACCTCCGCGTGGCCCTAGGTTCTTGAAAGAACGGTACTCTAGTACAAATCGAAGGGGGCGTACGCCCCCTTCGTCTGCTTACTGGATTTTCTTAATGAAATTGTCCACAGCTGTATTGATACTCTTACCCACAGCATCTGCAACATAGTACACCGTGTCCCCTGTGGCCCGCAGGAAGTAACGGTAGGATGCAAACCACCCAACACCGTGCATCATTCGATTACCAAGATCCATGCTATCCTCGGAACCATCTTCGTAAACGAAGACCACTCGTACACCCACAGGATCCGGATAGAATTTATACGTTTCAGGATCAGCATCAACCGCAGCCGCCTGAACACCGATCTGGTTCATTGCCTTCACAAGGGCATCTATATCACTGGCACCTACATCTAACCACTTGCCACCAGACTTCTCCACCCTATACTCCTGACCGCCCTTGTAAATCTCCAACCGTACCAGCAACTCATCATTTATTTGTAGTAAGTTCGTCCTCAACCGGCCAAAGGTATCAATAACCTGAGTAATCGAGTCGCTCTCAGCCAAGAATACGTCGGGACGTCCTGATACACGCAAATATCGATATTTCCCTTCTTCGGTAGCGCCTCCGATCTCCATCTTGACGCTATCCCTGTCCGTGGAAGCCTGATACCATATGCCACCCTTTTCCACCGCGAACCCGTAGTCCTCTTCCTTTTCTAGCTTGGGCGCCACCCGGTCCACAAGTATCTCCGTTAAGCTTCCTGAAAAGTCCTCAACACCAAAGAAGACGTCTCGACCGGACTTCCACACCGCATTTTCTTCATCAAATTTGAATTCCACTGGTTCTGGAGTCTTCTTACCCGCAGCAGCAACTACTTCAGGCGTCATTACCAGCAAACCGATACAATCCTCAATGGGAAGGTCAATTATACTGGTGCTTACACTGGCGATTCGCCGGGCAAGGAGCATACTCGCAAACTCATAAATCCGGAAATAATGGGGTCTGGTCGCCACCTGGACAAACCCCTCACCAACACCTTCTTTCGGCAACAAAACCCGCAACCATAGCTTCCGCCCATCGGCCAACTCCACATCAAACCGAGAGCTCTCCAATTCATCATCGGCGACAACCACCTCGGAGCTAACCACTGCCTCTACTCTGACATCTAGCAGAGCACCAAGTAAAGCGTTAATATGGAATACCATTGCCTGAGCATCCGTATCGGGATGTATATACCATACACCGTCGATCTTCCTAAAGGATATGTCACTATCCACATCTCTAATGCGCAGCCCTACCACGTCGGATACATCAAAATCTAAGAGAGATTGATCAATTAGTTGCTCCGCCTGAATATGCAGCGGGGCGAACCGAACACCGGTAACGGTAACAACGGAATCAAAGGCGGCGTTACGGGCATATCGCACTCCTAGTCCGGCAACATCTCCGATACTAACCTCTATCTTCTCGCCGTCGCCGGTAATCGCGATAATTTTTGCCGCGGGCTCCTCAAGTCCGTACTCACTCAACTCACCCGGTTCATCCAGAAAGTCTCGAATCTGTACTGAACCAAGGTACTCGAGCAACTCCTTGACGGCCTCTTCGTCACCGTCATCCTGTATAGGTCGGATGACCTGCCACTTCCCGTCATCCCGCCGGCGTAGGACAATAGTCTCCTCACCACGTACGATCTGCAAGGAAACTAACTCGGAATCCAAATCCACTAGGTTACGGCTACGGTAGCTAGTCTCAGGTTGTGTGAAAAACCCCAAATCGCCTTCACTGACTTCCCAGACCTTATTGTTTTCCTCAAGCTTCACGTAATGTGCAGCCTTTCGAGGAACTCGCCCACCTATAAGAATAACGTGACTTTCCGAGCCTGCAACAACCCCAACCTTCACGATCGGGTTATCCAGACCGTACTTGGCCAGGTTACTGCCCGCACTGCCAGCCTTCCTACCACGCGGTCCACTCACGAAACTGATGATTTGCTCCATTCTCGTGGCGTCCGCCGGCCAGGTAATAGGCTCGGTCAATAACCATCCTCGGTCTTTTCTTTCCAGTTCTAGATTCACTCGCCCAGCCACGGCTACCTTGGTAACCGATTCAGGCGATAGTTTATAGACGTTTTTAGGACGACCGCTGAAAACCAATGCCACAGCGACAATAACCACTACAGCAATTGCAGCAACAGCGACTGTCAGTCGCTTCTTGTCTCCAGGCTGTTTTCCTGTTCTCGCAAGATTATTCATCGGAACTCCTCCCACCCGTATTGCTGTGCTCCCACATGTCAAATTCTCTACTACTAGTCAACTAGTCCTGTTCGCTCCACACCCTCAACGAAGTAGCGCTGTGTGAACATATACAGAATCAGTGGAGGTAAGATAACCAGGAAGCATGCAGCCATGATCAAAGGCTGGTTGTATATATCACCGGCTTGCCCGCCTGTTAATTCATTCAGCGAAGTCCACAGAATACTCAAGCGCAAAGGCATCGTGAACTTCTGTGTCTTCATCAGGTACATCATTGGCTCATAGAAGTCATTCCAGTGCCAAACCAACGAGAACAAGAAAGTGACCAAAATGGCCGGTCTTGCCAAGGGCAGCATAATACTGGTAAAGGTCCGAAACTCTCCGCATCCATCAATTCTTGCTGCATCCTCAAGCTCATAGGGAAGCTTCATGAAGAACTGCCGGAAAATAAGAACAAACAACGAACCCCGCAACCCCTGAGCAAAAAATGCCGGTACAATAAATGGATTATAGGTGTCGATCCATTCCAGTTCCTTAAACAACATAAACAACGGAACAATAATTGTCTGTGGTGGAACAATGAAGGTAAAAAGTAAAAACACAAACAGAATATCCCGTCCAGGAAACTTCATTCGACCAAAGGCGTATCCGGTCACACCTGCCGAGATAACCTGCCCCACAGCTGCCAAGATCGCAATAATCGCACTGTTTTTCAATGCATCTGGATAGTGCAATCCTTGCCAAGCAAGCTCAAAGTTCTCCCAATTAATGCTGCGCGGAACCCAATGCACACCCGGGTCAATGTAATCCTCAATGGTCATCAATCCCGTCGTAGTCATATACACAATAGGCAGCAAGAAGGTAAACGCTACCGCAAACAGGATGATGTAAATCAAAAGCTGAAACAAGCCCTTCCGACCCCGATGACTCCATACTGTTAGAACCGGGACAGCACGCTCCCGCAGTCTGCCAAACGCCTGCGCAATACTTGTCATACCTGTCTCCTCCCAATCTTTCTCCAACTCTTAATCCCGTTCTCCACCGTAAAATACCCACTTCCTTGAGCTGGCAAGTACGATTAAGATAAGCAAGAAAATGACCACAAAATAAACCCATCCAAAGGCTGCCGCCAGACCCAATCGAAACTGCCCGGTAAAGGCGATGTTCTTAATAAAGTCAATCATCTGGTTGAAGACATCTGTAAAGGAATCCACTATAGAATAGATGATGTTAACCAGAATAATCGGTGACACCATGGGAAGGCTAATTTTCCAAAACATTTCCCATTCATTGGCACCGTCAACTCTAGCTGCCTCATAGTAACTAGAACCAATGCTTTGGAACCCCGCAATAAATAAAAGAATCTGGACTCCAGAACGCCACAGTACCAACGTCATTCGGTTTAACAGGTCTAAGAAGTACGTGGCCGCATTGGCTCCAAAGTAGGTAAACACCATATCCGCGACACCCAAGTTTCCGATAAAGGCAGATACTCCTATCGTTGAACCAACGCCCTGGTCAAATAGCTGCTTAACGACTAATCCTGAGGCAACTACGACAGGCAAGAAGAAGATCGCCCGGAAAACACCCACGAAACGAATTGGCTTACATACCAGGTACGATACGAAAATCGAAAACACAAGAATCACGGGCACATCGAGGACTGTATCTCTAATCTCCTCCAATAGCATGGGGACAAACCGTTCGTCCACGAAAAAGGCCTCGGCATAATTCTGCAACCCGACCCACTTCATCTTAAAGCCTAACAGGCTCTCTACGGTTTGGAAACTAATAATGAACGATCGTATTAGGGGATATCCCACATAACGAACAAACCCAAAGAACCATGGGAGTATAAAGATATAGCCCACTAGACAACGTTTTGCACTTAATGACAAGTGGCTAATATTACGTAACCCCGGCACCTTCTTGAATCCCGCCGTACCTATAGCGACTACGTCTTCAAAGTACTCCGTAATCGCCGTTACAATCATACCGAGGAACTCCCCAATCTTCCTAAGCACCTTCTTCATAGCTCGCTGCCCCCCTCGACGATGGCATAGCCCATTCCATCCACGATAATACCCTGCCATTCCACAGCATCGGCATTGTAGTTAATCAACAACGAAGTGCCGCTTTCATAGGTCACCCGCACTACATTTGGTAGTACATACTCATGGCCAACGATATACTGACCTGCTATCTCACCAAGCTCTTTGACAACAATATTGTACTCCTCGACAACTTTGGGAAGCCACTGCTCGTAGTATGAGCTAAATAGCAGATTGTACGGTGTATCTTGTAGCAACCCAGGCTCTTGGTACGTCAACTCGAAGCAAGGTAGTGCACCATACTCAAGCATCCGTAAAAACTCTAGTTCCGGATCGCTCCTCAAATTCCCTGGATAAGCACTGTATGGTACAAAGCCATGGAGCACAATCTGATAAAACGGAATCGATTTATCAACAAAATCGTACGTGCTTTGATATATCGGCACGTCTGTAAAGGCGTCTACGTTATTAATCGCATAGATATTGCCGCCATCGGCAATTGCAGCGCCCATCTTTTCACGGGCATAGTCACTCAACTTGAGCCATTGGCTGACGAACTCTTGCCGTGTTAATGGATGATCGAAATTGCGATCGGTAAGAATCACTTTTCCAAGATATCTAAACTGAATACCATGCACACCCAGCGTACTAAGGGTGGTTAGATCGGGTTTGGCGTACCGATCCCAGGCATAGATTGGATTTAGTAGGTACCGGCCCCCAAGGTTCATCGGCAACTTATTCGGTTCCCGAACAATGTCTCTGCGGTTGCTAAATCCCCCGTTATCGCTATCGGCATCAAGATAGTTGTCCTCGAGAAATAGCCTGCATCCCCGTTCAGAAAGGAAGTTGGCCAGGTCTGTTAAGCCTTCGCTTCCTCCAAGTTCCTTTGCTACGGGCAATCGTTTCGGATACGCACCGTTATATCCGTACAGGTTCCAGCCCAAGAACACTACATCAATATTGTCAACGCCTGCCTCCTGCAAAGCGGTGACAATGGTCTTCGTCTGTTCAAAGGTAGTCATAGCGATAAATTCCCTGAACAGGACCTCAGTTCTGCTTAGACCCCCAAAGATCCTAAGCTGCAGAGACGGCTTGCGCACCTCATCCCTTGGTTGAATATTGTGCTCTTCAATCAAGTGCTCTCGATAAGCGGTGGCCATACCAACATAGTTGGCGTCATCATTAGCTAGTAAATAGTATCTAACTTGCATGGGACGATCAATGATTTGCTCCTCGACCGTTGGCACATAGGTCCCCAGACGAATCGCAGCCTCGTACTGCCGCCTAACCGCGAAACTTGCACCAATCCGATTCAAAGAGACAGTGTATCCTGCTGGCCCTGCTAGTATCGATGCGTTGTATTCGCCCTTGGTTACAACACCAAGATAAGCCGCCTGTTTATCAGTTTTTGCTAACCCAAATACAGGCATAACAACCTGACTCCGGTGGGTTAACAGGGCCTCAAGGGGTGTTTGAAATTTAAACTTATCTTCGCCATAGATTACCTCGTTGAATCCCCTGGAGTAATCCGGAAAGTCCTCCCGGAAGTGAGCTATGGCTCCGCTACCATCAGGAATAAAGAGATAACCCTCCTCATCGGGCCATGCTGCTCCAAAGAAAGGAGTAACTTCCAGCGCTACCAGGTAGAACTCACCTGTTTCTTGAAGAGTCTCCGGAGGAAACGTCACTTCAAGGTAATCATCGCCAAGAGTGAAATCTAAGGCTAGGGCAATCCCTAACTTAGCCTTCATATTGTAACTAACCCGAACACCATTAGGAATCTGCTCAAAATCAATGATGGCTTTCTCGCTGACCGGGTTTGTCTGACGAGGGTTCCGCTTCTTCTCGTCTACATAGTGCAGAACAAAGTTGGAGTTAATATGTCCTTCCCATAGATCAGTTACTGATATATCCGGGTGAGGCTCGGGAGACGTACGCCAGACCTTATCGTTTCGCCTATCGTAGACAATGAACTTAGCGGTATCCATATCGACATATAACTCAAGATACCTACTAGAAGCTGCCCGGACATATTCCGGCGGAATCGCCTCGGGTCTCGCTGCAGCTGCAACACTGCTTATAACGCCAATCATGACCATACAGGTTAACACTATCAAAATCAGGTTGTCTTTCCTCACGCTATTAACCTCCTTCAACCAGAACAATTCGGTAAAGAACCTAGACTTCGCGAACATCTGTTTATCTGATCGAGATCTCAATGATGACCTCCTTAACGAAATCCACCATCTGGTTGATTAGTCCATAAACCAAGGCTGCACCGCCTACAAAAAATGCCATGCAAATTATAGACAGGATCGAGATCCCGATGGTCCGTTTCCAGTTATAGTTATGCATTACCCTTACCATAGATAGGAACATGAAGATCTGTGCAAAGTTCATTATCGAAAGGATGCTAGCGTAAAGCCCTGCTTCATGAGCACAGCAAACGTGGCTGAAAAGAGTCAGAAGTGGCACCACAATAATATAAGGGACAACGCAGATTGATGAACCAACGAATATGTCCCGCAGATTGGCTTCACTACCGGCAATGGCAGTTACGCTCCAATTGGCAAAGACCCATAATCCAAAGGGAAGGAGCATTCTACCCACTTCTACAAGCTCATGTACCTTAGCAGGATCCACTGATTGGAGCGGAAAGTGAGTAAACTTCAGGGTAATAAACCTTGCTGCTAAGAACAGGAATAGGAGAATAAAACTTGATAGTAGGCTGACCTCCTCTTTGGCTCTCAGGAAGCCTTCACCTGGATGGAACAGGCAGAGGTAAATCAGCTTAACGGCTCGACCAAACGGCCCGGTCTCTTCATCAGGCTTCTCAAGGACCCGCCGTATCAGCTTAACAATAACCACGATGAGAACGATGATTCCGATTACACTAAGAATCAGCGTTCCAAAATTCTGCCGTAAGGTGATGAGCCTTTTTTCCGAGAAAGACTTACTATAGCCAGCTTTATCATTTCCAAGTTCATAGTACTTCATAGCCATATCGTAATCTTCTTTTCGATGGTAAACCTTACCCATACCAACATAGCCCATAGTGTAGTTACTATTAAGCTCGATAACTTGACTCCATGGAACAGCGGCCTCATCATAACGACCATCCATATACAACTGAGTGGCAGCATGAACAAGGTTCGCAAACTCAGTAGGCCTGAAGATTTGAATGCGAGCGCGGTCCTTATCAAGAATATATAGAAGTCCATTTGAATCAACATCAATGCTTGCTGCGTGGCTCACATAACCTTTCCCCTCACCCTTACCACCAAAAACGAGGAGCAGGTTACCTTCCTGGTCATATTGATAGACTTTACTCGATGAGGAATCTAGTGCAGATATGACTCCATACTGGTTTACAGTTAAATCAATAAAGCGGGGCATAACCCATTGCCATCCCTGCCGGATCCTTTCCCCGTAGAATCCTTCAGGATGCACGTTTACTCCCACGGGACTCAAACGCTTAATCTGGTTTCTGGTTTCATAAATGGTAGTAGTATAGAAGAATCCATCGTCCCGCAAAAAGATGTTGGAATGAGGTGGTGGCAGATCTCGTGCAAATCTTTCTTTCTGAGCCTCGGTAGCAAACAACCGGATCATAAGACGTCTTAGGCTCCAACCAACCGGGTTATGTGCAAAGAACTCGACGAAATTACCTTGAAGGTCAAGATCGACGATACCACGATAGTCATTACTGTTAATAACGTAGACGTGATCTCGGTTATCCACTGTCAACTTTGTAGGACGATACTGGAAATCGTCTCCAAGAATTTCGTGCTTTGGCTGCTCCAGAACTAAAGTAACTTCGCCTTCAGGATTAAACCTCACGACTCGGGAGTTTTGTGTATCAGCGACCCACACGTTGCTCTCCGAATCGACGTGGACACCCTCCGGTCTGTTTAGGGCGCCTTCACCTCTTCTGTCACCATAGGTGTGGAGGATGTTGCCCGCAGGATCTAGTTTAACAATCCTGTTATTCCATGTATCAACGACGTATATATTGTCGTCCGGGTCAATGAATAAGTCCAGGGGATTGTCAAGGCCGACATCGCGTATCTCCCTTTCGTACACATAACCCAAAGGAGATGGAACACGTCTATTGGTTTCTGGGTCCAAGACGTAGCCAACCTGGAACGCCGCTCCTATCGAAGTCAAACAGGCAATCGTAATGAGCAACGTTGTTAATACATAAGCTACCTTTCTCATCCTTTTACACCTCTTCATTTTCTTATCTGGCAAAGTGATTCATTGCCCGCGCAAATAAGGAGGCCTAAGTAATCACTATTGAAAGTGGCATCAAAATGAAATACCACTCATGAAAACCTTGACCGATCCGGTATGACACGTAATCCTTTATAGGTTTCTTTGTGTTATTCGTCGTGTCACATATTAAATCCTTCCTTCTTCCTCAAAAAATGCAATGCCCACAGGTTTTTCCATTGCCCCTCAGAGGAGCATCGCAGGTTTTAGGATATACAGCGTTCATCCAACAAACCTATTGCGCCCCACATAGATTATGAATCCTTTGTGGAAAGGGATTCTGGATCCATTTCCCCCGTCAGACTCTGTTTGCCCTCTGAAATCTCCTAAAAGCCACGTCAATCATGGTCGAGGTCTACATAAAATTTCCATAATCCTCGTCTCAAAGACAGCAGTTGAATGGCCAGGTCGAATAATACAGGCTGTATCCGCTCCCCTACTCTTGCCTGCAATAGCGATTACGTCTTCACCGTAGGGAATAAGACCAGCATCAAGGGCCATCATACTAATCTCCACACATACCTTCACACCCTGCCCAAACATCCGCAGAGTATTTGCGATAATCTCTGGGGGATAAATGCCACCGAAACCATGCCTTAGGCTTCGATCTATGCCAGCAAGCAGATGGGTTGTTGTCAGGAGCTTAACACCCTTGTCTCCTAGTTGCTGTCGTATCTCCTTTGGCATCTCGTCCAATCCAGGCTCGCGGAAACCCACCTGATGCGTTACTCCCACAATCGTTAGATGCGCGGTATCAAACTCAGATACCAACTGAAGTATGGTATTGCCTTCATTAGAAGCTACAACAAGATGCTCTATTCCACGCTCATTGGCTTCTTCATAGGCGACGGACAAAGTAGCTCTTGTATTCGCTACTCCCGGGGTATCCCCAAACACATCTATCCCTCCTAGACTCAACATCAAGCTCTCATTCTAGCTCTAAACAAACCTGTCCAAGCCCCACTGGCGTAAGCTTATACTCATCGGTCCAGTATTCTTTATCAACAAAGGTACCAGGACCAACCACTTTTAGTTCTACTCCGGTATGATGATGAGGACCGAATAGATTGCGCAGATTGTTTGTAAGAACAACTTCAATTCTGTTGTGACCTTGCCGTAATACCTGATCAAGATCGACCATATAAGGACGCCATAGTATCTTCCCTACATTCTGTCCGTTAACCAAGACCTCAGCCACAGTTGCACAGAGTTGATCGAACACAAGTCGTGCAGCATTAGGACATTCCGAAAGTTCCACAATAGTGCTTAACACCATCTTGCCAGCATAGAAAGGATAACCTTGGCTTGTAAAATCCATGGTGTTCAGCGTTCGCGGTTCCTGAACAATCACAAACCGTCCATCCTTTTCCTCCAGGGCAAAATCACCAATGACAAAGGTTGCATCTATCTCCGTGGAACGGAGTTTGGATGGCTGTGCGGGATTTATGGGCTTATCAATGAAACCGGAATGCCCACCGAAGTACAATTCATTTAGCCCTTCGAGATCCCTGTAGGTCCCATAATACTCGAGCACATTCTCACCTGTGGTCACTAGAGGCGTGATGTCTTTCTTTCGCAAGGTAGGATCTAACCAGTAACCGTCATCATTGGAGAGGATCCTTCGTCCATTAAGATAAACCTTATAGTCAACAGGCATCTCCATGGCTAAAGCCACATGAGAGGGAAGGTGCTTCACATGGAAAACTTGACGAATGGCAAATCTAAACTCCTGTTGCCTTTTCCCCAGTTTGTACAATTCCTCAAGGGCAAACAAAACAAACATGGGCTCACTCCAAGCACCTTCAGCGACTTTGTATTGACACATATCAAGGCATAGTGCATTGGGGTCAAGACGCTCAAACTTCCAATCTACAGGCAGTCTTTTTACTTTACCCGGAGAGAAGTCTGGCATGGCCGTCTGAGAGACAAAGCCATAGCGCTCAGGTTTGTCCGTCAATAGTATGAGTAACGAGCCTGCTTGGGCAAAATGCCAACTAACCCTAATCTGGTCCGACTGAACCTGATGGTCCAGCTGGTATAGCTCCCCGGACTCACTATTCAACCGAAACAAGTGCCTTCCTGCAGCGTTGCACAAGGGTATTTTCACCGTAGCATGGCCGGAGGACTCCTTACTTGTGTTTGCCAAAAAGTACACTTCATCACCGTTTTCCAAGCGGCGTTGATGGTACCAAACAGCCCGGCGTAGTTCTTCCGGAGCTTCAATCTGAACCCGTAGATCCAAGTGCCTGCATAACACAGGAATCAATTCATCCATAGCAGTATACTCTTGGTCCACCAGCAATTCCGATTTCCGTCCATCAATCATTGTCGGCACTTCTCCCACAAAGAGAACATCACCACCTGCTTGGACAAACCTGGTCAACAGTTTCAATGTGGATGAACGTAGCGTAATCATTGGCGGTACCACCACCACACCATAGGACTGCTCACCTACGTGAAACTCCCCATTGGACACTTCGCCGTACTTTTCGATTAGCGACTCATCCCCCAGATCATAATCAATCTGGTTTCGCAGTAGTTCCTCGATGATAGCTGTGAATTTCCTATTGTATTCCTTCGTAACCCGCTGCTTGTCAGGGGTAAAGGTCACCCAACCCGTCTCAATCGGATGTAGCACTAACACATCGGTAACCCGGCTTCCACATGATAGAACATAAGCCGTGCGGGACAAATAGTCCGATAACCCCTTAATGTCGGACCAGTAAGGCTGCTGGATGAAGATGTTCGGTGGGTAATCCCGTTTACGACAGCCCCTGGTACTGTAAAGAGACAAATGGGGGTTTACCAGGTTAATTCCATGGACAAAATGCCAATCGGCAATCCATTTCATATCCTCAAAGGACATGTTCTGCCCGCTAACCCCAAACATTTCAGATAGCACCCGTTGCCGGCCCAGCTGATTAGCCACGCTGCTGCACTGCTTCGCAGTAATATCATCGTTAATATTTCTGGCCAAATGGTCAATCCCAGGAATGTGCATGTACTCATAATGGGGCATCGCACTACAGATCCATTGCATCTGGCTGACGAAGTTGTCTTCACACATGTAATGGCCTGTCAATTTTAGCTGATGATCCTCACACCACTGGTAGACCCTTTTTGAGAAGTTCTCCACAAAACATTCGGCAAGCAGTTTCCAAAAATCGTAGCGGACTTTTTCATATTCGCCTAGGTCAAAAAACAGTGAGAGAAAATGTTCCTTGATCTCATAGCCGTACTTCTCCTTGAACCATTGTGGAAATGACGGCGTCCACTGATAACTAAGCAGTGGTGCGTGGGAACGATAGTGACAAGCTGGTTCGTCGGTAAACACGCCGGGAATCGTTTTGCCAAAGTCTGCCTCTAGGTAATCCTTGTATAATTCATATGTAGACTCCAAAAAGGCATCGGTAACCACTGGATCCAGTAAGTCCGGATAGCAATACCCGTTGAACCATCGATGGCCAATGGGGCAGGTCCGCTGATAAATATAAAGGACTGTACGCCCCTCTTCCTTGGCTTCTGCGGTCTCTTCCAGGTGGATCTTTTGAATGGCACGAGGTTTACCGTTTTTCATGGTACAGCTGTATACCTGATAAATCTCTACTAGATCCTCTGGATCAGTGATCTCATCTATAGCCAAAACCAGATTCTTCATTCGATAACGCTTACCTAGTGCCGGTACTGCACCCCCGGCAAAACCACTAGGCCAGCGATCCTCATCATATAACCAAGCGCCCATACCTCGGTTCTTTGCTTCTTCAACACATACCTTGACTAAATGCATCCATTCGTCTGTGAGATAGGGGGTACGAATCCCAATGCGGGAATGCATGAAGAAACCACCCCACCCTTGCTCATCCATCAAAGCAATCTGCCTAATCAGCTCTTCTTCGGTTAATTCATCATTCCACGACCAAAAGGGTACTGGTCGGAAGTCCTTAGGTGGAACAGCGAAATCCTTAACTTCAAACCCCATATGTTGCGGCAGAATCGTACCACTTACCCGGATTGCGGCACTTTTCTAGCCTCGCTCCCTTCTCATATCCTCATAGGTCTAATACCGATTGCCCCCTAGAGACTGTGTTTGGGGCCTTAGGTATATCTACCAATTTATCTGCAGATTGCTTTCTGCCAACGTGTGTATTCGAAAACTCCCAGTTACCCTTTGCATCTGCAGCGCTTCTTGACCACCTGTTCCTCTCCCGATGAAAACAATCAGAGCTACTCTCCTCATCAGTGCAAATCCAAACACAATATTGCTGTTTAATGCTAATTAACTGAATCACAGGAGTAGAAAAAGTCAAGGACTAGCCACAGCAGTCTTCTCGGTCCCTCACACAGATTATCTACGACAATAGCTCCTTCGATTCCGTCTTCATCCCATCATGTTCTTATAGTTCGTGCTAGAGGGGTATTTCCCTGCCTGTTCTTTGAGACCTAAGTGTTTTCTTCTTAAGGTTATGGCTCGTTTCAATGATACGCAGGGTCCCTGTCTTGGCTCGCATCATCATCGAATGCGTTACTGCCTTCGCCCCGAAATACCGAACTCCATGCAGAATATCCCCATCGGTAATTCCTGTGGTACAGAAGACCATATCCTCTCCACAGGCTAATTCCTCTGTAGTATAAATACGATGGAGCCCGATTCCCAACATCTGCTGCTCTTCATCGGAGGCGGGCCAGGGTTGCACTTGGATCTCCCCATCCAAACATCTTAAAGCCGCAGCAGTCACCACTGCCTCCATCGCCCCACCGATACCATAAAGAACGTCAACACCTGTATTCTCAAGGGCCGCAGCTAACCCTGCGGCCACATCTCCGTCTGAAATCAATTTGATCCTAACTCCAGTCTGTTGAACCTCTTTGATGAGACTCTCATTCCGAGGACGATCAAGCATAGCAACAGTTAAGTGTTTTAACTTGCGTCGCAGAACCCGCGCAATAACCCGCAGATTATCTCTAATTGGTAAGGAAAGATCAATGTGTCCTGCTGCATTTGGTCCTACTGCCAATTTCAAAACGTACCGGGTGGGAATGATGCAAAAGCTGCCCTGTCGGGCAGCTACAAAAATCGATAGGGCGTTTGGTAGTCCTAACGCTACTAATTTACTACCTTCGATGGGGGTAAGCACCACATCAAACTTGGGTCCATCGCCTTTCCCCACTCGGTTACCGTAGTCTAGAAGCACTCCAAATTCTGGTTTGCCAGAGGGATTCCGAATAACACCATCAATATTGACTAGTTCCAGCATGCCGATCATACCATCGGCCGCCGCCTTACCCGCTGCCTGAGCTGTTCCCTTTCCCATAAAGTAAGCAGCTCTTAGGGCAGCAGCCTCGGTAACTCTTACAAAGTCCAGCATTAGTTCCCGTTCTGCATCGACACCGGATTCCAACAAGCTTACCCCTTTCCTTCAAGAGACTATAGGCACATTAGACAGGAGGAAAATCCGTTCAATCCTTCGTAAAGATGCACAACTAGACGTTGACAACTCGGACATCTTCTAAGACCGAATCTGTCAGAACAATGCTCACAAACGGCAACAGTATCAAGACCATCACTAACCAGAGTAAGAGAGTTGTTGGAGAATATGCGGCCGCAAACCATACATGGCCGTTCTTGAGTAACCTTCTTTGGATCTAAGCTGAGTGCAAACCGATGTGCGCGTGAAGCAGGCATAGTATCCCTCCAAGTTATGTATTGGTGAAGTCCGCCCACGCTAACCCCTAGTTGCGTGCCGTCAAAGCACTCGATAAAAGTGCCGGAGGGACTAAGCAATGACTCACAGACTCATTGTATATAAAGCAGAGTTGTCCTGTCAATTTCAACCACAGCTATATTTCTTACGCAGAAGCGAAGGGATCATCCCTCCAAAAGCTAATTACTTAATAGGACTACAATTTGCTCAAATCACATTATAGCGAGGTAGAATATGAATGAGTGAAGTCAAGTGGTTTAATGTTGAGGGTTGGGGTGTCGAAGGTAAGGGTTGGCATGATACAAAGCATTTCTTCGATCGTTTACCTGCCCGAGCCGAAGGAATCGTTCGAGGACCGGTCTGGCAACTAAGCCAGCATTGTGCTGGCATGATCGTCCAATTCCATACCGATGCAGATACCATCAAGGTTCGCTGGCGGTTACGTTTTAGTGAGATGTCCTTGGCACATATGCCCAGTACCGGAGTCAGCGGTGTTGATCTGTACTGTAAGGACAGAGTCGGCAAGTGGCGGTGGCTTGGTTTGGGGTTTCCTGGAACGACTCAAGATGCTGAAGCAACGGTGGCTACAGGTTTGGAGCCATTACCGCGGGAGTTCATGCTTTACCTTCCATTATATAATGGGGTCGAGAGGGTTGAGATTGGCGTAAACAACGAAGCTAGCTTTACACCTGTGGCACCCCGCAAGGATAAACCTATAGTGTTCTACGGAACCTCTATTACCCACGGTGCCTGTGCCTCAAGACCCGGCATGCATCATGTAGGTATCTTAGGGCGCCGTTTGAATGTACCCGTAATTAATCTGGGTTTCTCTGGTCAAGGACAGATGGAGATCGAAGTGGCAAGTCTTCTGGCCGAACTAGATCCAAGCATTTTCGTTATTGATTGTCTGCCGAATATGAGTGACCAAATGGTCCAGGAACGCACCGAACCCTTAGTTAAAACCATTCGGGAAGAACATCCAAAAACTCCAATAGTCCTCGTCGAAGATCGGGATTATGGAAACAGCTACTTCTTCAAGGCAGCTCAACAAGGGCACCTAGGCAGACGCGTAGCCTTACGGGCCGCCTACAATCGGCTCAGAGACGGAGGAACTGATCATCTGTACTACGTGACGGGAGCTCAGCTCCTAGGTGATGATGGAGAAGCCACCGTGGACAGTTCCCATCCTACAGATCTTGGCTTCATGCGCATATCCGATGTTCTAGAACCCATTTTGAGGACACTGCTGTAAATCTATCTGAAGGATTACGGGCGGGGTTGACCGGTTCCCGCCCCTTCTCCTTCGTTTCGTATGATATACCTAGGTGGTTGCTTGGAACACGTACATAGTCGAAGGACATCGTCACTGACGCCAACCATCCCTGCTCCTACATCAAATAAGAATAACACAACAACTTTATGCATTCCCGATTCGTCAGATAACACCCAACAACCGGGGAAATTGGATGAGCATCCTCTTACACCTCAGCAATCTTATTACCTGCGACAAGTTCTCCCTTCCCGTGCAATATCCCCCACGGTGGCAATTGACATGCACAACGAGGATGCAGCCCCTTTTTTAGGGGTATCCTTCAGAGCATGGGCGGGACCTCACCTATATTCTCTCCAAGGCCTTTCTAAGAGAACCCTCGGCCTCTTCAAGTAGTGCACGGGCCTTGCTCAGATCGCCGGTACGTAGGAGAAGAACAGCCACCCGAACATCACCATCGGCTGCCCGCAGAGCTTCCTTGGAAATCTCTTCGTTTTCCCCGGAGATGGTGCACACAATACGGCAACCTCTTTCCAGACACTTGGCATTTTGTGAACCAAGTGCCACCATGAGGTTATCGTATACTAGACCAAGACGCACTGCCATGGCCGTGCTTAACATCGTCAAGACCATTCGTTGGGCCATCCCTGCCTTCATCCGGGTAGATCCAGTCACAACTTCCGGCCCTGTGGGCACAATGATCTTCACGTCGGCCTCAATCAGACTGGGATTGCAAGCGATCAGCAAAGTGGGACAACCGACTGTTCTTGCATAGTCAAGTCCCGCAAAGACAAACGGCGTAGTTCCACTTGCAGTCAGACCGATAACTACATCAGAATGACACAGACTGATTTGAGTCAGTTGCCTAACAGCTTCCGAACCGCGATCCTCCGCATGCTCAACTGCTTGGAAAACTGCCTCTCGTCCACCCGCAATAACATTTACCAGTCTTTCCGGAGATATTCCATACGTTGGTGGCAACTCTGCGGCGTCGACTAACGCAAGACGCGCACTAGTTCCTGCCCCTACATGGACAATCCGGCCACCGGTTTTGAAACTAGACGCCAGCAACTCCACCCCTTGTGCGATTTCTGGTATCGCTTGTCGCACAAGTAAAGGCACTGTCTGGTCTTCTTCATTGATCAAACTCAAAACCTGTTCTGTTGACATCAGATCTAGTTCGAAGGATTTTGGATTGCGCATTTCAGACGGTCTCATTTGTTTCAGACACTTCCCTTTCAGACGGTTGTAAACGGTTCTTTCAAGCTACGCTGCGCTAGCAGCAAAGCCCCCTGGACGGGTTCCGCCCACGGAGGAACAAAAACACAGCCTGATTCGGTGGATACAACATGTTCCCGCACCGAGGCAACTAATCTCGGCGTCCCCTTCAGGACGCCGCCTTGCCAACTTACTTTAACACGTTCTCCAGCAAATGATAGCTGGCGTAAGACCCCCAACACAGTATCGGACAGATCTTTACCCGCCCGGTTCAGGATACTATCGGCGACTTGGTCCCCTTCCGATGCAAGAATGGAAACGATCCTAGCCAACTCCGCGACACTGGTTCGATTCAGATTACTATCGTAAACAGTCCGTACCAAGGATTTGATGTCAGAGACATCAAAATGGGAAAGGAGGGCTTGGGTTAGCCTTGTTGATGCACCACGTCCATCCGCCGCCGCGCAAACAGCCCGTAATGCATCCCTGCCAATAGCATAACCACTTCCGGCATCCCCCAACAGCCAGCCCCATCCATCTGAGCGCGCTGTATCCCCTGCTTCATTGCATCCATACGCGATAGCACCGGTGCCCACCACAAGAACAATCCCTGACTCACCCCGTAGTGCGGCCACGTGCGCAATCTCCACATCAGATACAATCTGTAAACGTTGAGTAGATAAACGGTAACCTTCCTTCGCAAGGCAGGATACAACACAGTGGCGCACAGGTTCCGTACTACTTATTGACATAACACCGCTCAATCCTAAACACGCTGCAGTGATATGCATCGGTTCACCGCACTTGCTGCGCCACTTCGCCTTAGCACTCTCCATTGCCCGATGGATTGTAGTGTGCAACCCCGCAAGGGAGCGCTTTTGATCATACACTAGAGCACAAAACGGACCAGTTTCATCCGCTAGTAATCCGAATTGATCGTTTACCAAAACACAACGTGTACTAGTTCCCCCACCGTCTACAGCAAGAACAGTATCCATATTAGACCCCTTCTTCTCAACTACCACCATCGGACAACACCGTAATGTGAGGATTGCATGGTCCGCTAGACCTCACTCTATGTGTAATGATAATGGTGGCGCACGCTCTTATAATAGACCTTGCCACCATCGTGCATTACCCACTCCTGATCGCGTGCGCCCACTAATCATTCTCCAGAGCCGGATAAAGAAGATAATTCTCGCGCACGGCAAGAAACCGGTCGATCCCGGGCTGAAAGGAACTGAGTATTGAGTCTACACTCTCACCATCATCCAGTCTATGTCTGACTATATCAGTTCCCCAGAGCAAGTCAAAGTGCAGGGGCTCTGTCTTTCCGCGCCACTGAAAGTCCTGTGGAAATAACCGTTTTATGGTCGAGATCAGGTGAAGCGCAAACCCTATAGGCCGAAAGACATCCCGGTCAGTCACGTATATCTGCACCCCATGGCACCCTTCGCCCTTATATTTCGAAAAGGTAGGCGTAAAATGAGCCTGGCGGAGGGCTAATCCCGGTAGACTAAGCTCGCGAAGTGCCGCACACAATCTACCTGCGTCAATCCAAGGAGCACCGATTAACTCAAAAGGACAGGTAGTCCCCCGGCCCTCAGAAACGTTGGTCCCTTCGACTAGACAGGTTCCCGGATACACTGTGGCGGCCATTAGTGTTGGGATGTTCGGCCCCAGCATCACCCAGAAAGCACCGGTCTCGTCATACCAGTGCTCACGCCGCCAGCCCTCCATTCGAATAACTTCCAGTCGGCATCCAATACCAAAGTGCTCATTCATTAGCCAGGCTAGCTCCCCCATTGTCATTCCATGGCGCATTGCAATGGGATGGCAACCCACGAAGGAGCGGAAGGTCGGGTCGAGCACATTACCTTCCACACGGTCCCCTCGAATAGGATTGGGACGGTCACATACAATGACTTTGATACCATGCTCTGCCGCAGCTTCCATCACATACGAAAGGGTAGATGAGTACGTGAGAAAACGCACACCGCCATCGGGAATATCAAATACCAACGCGTCAATACCCTCTAGGGCCTTGGCCGATGGCTTTCTCGTATCACCGTACAGACTGTATACGGGCAACCCAGTTACGGGGTCCACTCCATTAGCTAACCTGATACCCGCCTGTGCATCGCCTCGCACCCCGTGTTCGGGGCCAAATAAGGCAACAAGGTTTACTTCTTTATGGTGGTACAGTGCCTCCACGGTGGGTATCAAAGATGAAGTCTGCCCACACTGATTGGTAATCAATCCCAACCGGGCACCCTTGTATTTCCGATGCGCCGCATTAAGGAAGACGTCAACCCCCAATCGAACCCTTTGAGTGATACAAGCATTGTTCATCGTATCGTATCTTTCCAACCTATATGCTCCTTTCCGGGTAGTGCTGTACCACAGAGTGACCCAATGACCCGAATGCAGCCTAACCCAGCCATGAGAGACACTGATAAAGCCTCCGTAGCCCGGCAAGCCCTAGTTCTGACCACATCTAGGGGATCAGGCTTCGGACCTGCTCATCTATTCATTCCTCAGTATCGTTAGAGGTTTTTCTTTCAACACATCCATGATCGAGAGAAGCCCAATTGCGACTGCCAATAGGATTACCCCTACTCCCACACCAAAGGAAAACAGTGCATCAAAGCGGTAGTGTGAAGAAAGCACTCTATTGGTCAACAACAGCGTTACTAGATTGGCGGTACCGATTCCCAGAATAACCGCAAGGAAGCCAGTTATCCCATTCTCTACGGCGTACTGAATTAGTAAAGTGATGGTATCTCCTCCAAGGCATCGGATTACCGCCATTTCCCTTCGCCGTTCCATTTTGTAAAGCAACACCGTGCCAGCCAGGATCACAAATCCAGTGACAATACTAAACAGACCGAGAAACTGCACGAAGGATGTAACCGTACCAAATATCCGATGGAGCATATCGAGTAGCTGCCCAATATCAAGGGCTAGGGAAATATTGGGGAAGGACAATCTGATCTCATTGACCGCATCTTGAGCTGACCCAATGCTACGAGCCATAACCATGTGCTCAAGTCCAACATTGAACTGTCCCATTGTGTCTTTGTTGATATAAGCAGACTGACCGAAGTCCATCCCTACTCTTATTCCTGAACCTTCTTGTTCCAACCCGACAACCTGGCAGCGCAGGGTGCTAGAGCCCAATTCGAGGACCAGCTCATCTCCTAGTGTAAGTCCTAAAGTCTGTGCCAGATCCTGATTGACCACAACGGCATTGGTATCGTTATCTGTGAGATCCCTACCTTCAACAATATTAAGAGGCATCAATTCATCCCCCGGTTTTACCCCCACAAGACTAAGATGATCTACTAGAGAACGCGGCACCTGATGCTCTTGGGCATATAGATCCATCGGGATATTACCGATAGTCCTAATGCGCCCCTTTGCCGCGCTCATTGCTACGTGGCTGTCGATATCAGGACTACCATCAAGAAACTCAACTAAAGAACCTACATCCTCACCGGGTACACCGGCAAGAACGATATTGTATGCTTTCGTATCCCGCAGGCTTTCCTCGATTAGACCAATCACGTTCTGTTGGAAAAATAGTACTACTGAGACAGCACCTAGACCAAGTGCTAAAACAAGAATCGACGAGATTAGACGTCTGCCTTTACTGTGCAGGCTACTTTTTATTAGCAGGCCCGTCCGCCCCCAAAAGATCGGAAGGCCGGATACGAGAGACAATATTTCTTTGATCAACAACCAAAGAACCCCTGTCACTAGAAGCATGACGAATACAAACACCATGCCCATCCGTAAAGAGGAGACTAAGTAAGAGACAACTAGGCTAAAGAATATAGCCAGCAGCACAATACCTGCAAAGTACTTAAGACGCTTCGTCTTTGGCTCGGGACTACCATCATCGTCCTTTAGGATGGTCATTGGACGCAAATATGCTCCTCGAATCACAGGAAGTAGGGAGAACACCAATGTCACAGACAAGCCCAAGACAGCCGATACGAAGACCACGGGTAAACTGACGGATAGCTCCGGCTTAATGGGGAGCAAACTGACAATACCAGGAAGCAACTGTGCCGCAACGGTCCCTAGGGCAATACCTAGTCCAGTACCAACAAGACCGAGCAGGAGTACTTGAACCAGAAAATAAAGGATAATCTGTTTCGTGTTTCCACCGACGGACTTCATGATCGCCAGCTCTTGCATTCGCTGGCGCATCATTACGTCGGCAGCACTAGCCACACCAAGACCGCCCAATAGCAGGGAGATCATCGCCGCGATCAGGACAAAATCGTTAACCTTTGACACTGACTCCTGGAAGCTTTCAAATGTATCGACATAAGTTCTAACAGAAGCAGTGGGAAAGACCTCTTTTAGGGAGTTGGCGACTTCGTCTAGCTGTTCTGGCGTTGACACCCTAACCAAGATCCTTGTGGAAATATCCCGGTTAACTACTTCATCAATCCTTAAGGGAACCATAGCACTACCGAACATGCCCGACTCCCGAGGGGTGGACTGCTCTAATATGATATCACCGACAATGTATGCATCTTTCCCAAGCCAAATCTCATCACCAATATCGATCTGAAGAGCATCCTTTGCTGATACACAAACTACCGCCTGTCCCTCCTTAAGGGCATCATCTAGCCGGTCGTGGTGCTTAAGAACTACCTGACCATACAGGGGGTAGGTTTTGGGGTCAACTCCTTGTATCTCCAACAACGCGGTCTTCCTTTGTTGGGGGTTAAGACCAACCTGATTCGCTACCGTGGTTATGGTATATGTAAAGGAGTCCGATTCCTCCAAGTACTCCAACTGATACCCCGAAATATGCCTGGTAACAACGACAACATCGCCACCGGTGATGGCTTGAATGTTACTACTGTAATAATTGATAATCGATCTGCCAAAAATCTGAACAGCTGCCACCGATGAGACTCCAACGGCAACACAGAGGATAACCACCAAGGCTCTTTGTTTGTGATAAAGTACCTCCTTGGGGAACTTCCTCAAAGCGTAGAGAAGTAGTGCCATCAAGCTACCTCCTCCACCAAAATCCCATCATCGATCCGCAGTATATAGTCAGCCCTTTGGGCTAACTCCAAATCGTGGGTAACCAGTACCAAAGTCCGCCCTTCATCACGGCATGTATCAAACAGCAAGTCCGCGATCTGCTTGCTGGACTTCCGGTCAAGATTCCCAGTGGGTTCATCGGCCAACACGATGGGCGGATCACACGCCAAAGCACGGGCTATAGCAGCCCGTTGTTGCTCTCCCCCTGACATCTGTCCGGGAAGATGCTGCTTGCGTTCCTCCAAGCCCACCGCTTGTAATAGTTCCTTAATGCGGACATCCCTGTTTCTTAGCTTATTATTCAGAATCAAGGCAAGTTCGATATTCTCATAGGCACTCAGTCTGGGAATTAGATTATAATTCTGGAATACAAAACCTAGAAGCTCACCCCTAATTTTGGCCATCTTACTCTCGCTAAGCTTCGTTATGTTTGTATCCCCGAGCCAGACCTCTCCTGAGGTTGGCTGATCAAGGCCGGCCATGATCCCTAGGAGAGTACTCTTACCACTTCCCGATGGACCAACGATGGCAACCACTTCTCCGCTCTTAATCTCTATATTGACTTCCTTCAATATGGTTAATACCTCTGAACCCGTTCGGAATTCCTTACGAACATCAAGCATCTTGATCTCACCCTTACCCATAGCCGGGTACCTCCTTCTTAAAACAGCAAGCCACGGTCTGCCCTTTTCGATATTTGTTTGCTGGTCCTATTTCTCGATGCGATCTAGAATATCCTCCTCGTCTGATCTTATGAATAGAGCTTGTACACTATCTTAAGCCATAAAACCGTGTATTAACGTTCGCCAGAACCTTTCGGGCATCAGCCTCACCCATCTGGAGTAGCTTGAAGTACAGCAGGCTTGTCATTAAATCCAAGGGTGCCCGGTGGATGCAAGACTGTTTCGGGGGCAATAACCATGAAGTCAATGGGGCGATGTGCAAGATTAGGTCCACACAGCTGTCTTATTGCTCCTTTGTTCTTGCGTCCTTCGTTTCATTAATGATCTTAAGCATCTGGTTAATCCGCTGAGCTTCCTCCAAATCCTCATACATCACCCGATCCAGAGTTAGGGTAATAACCCGTTCAGCCACACTAACAAGATCATCGTAGGAAGCCTGATCCAGCATCCCCATACTGTACACCAATGGAGAAAGGGACGTAATAATACTATAATAACCCTAGTTGTCCCCCGCTGTATCGCAGCCATGATGGGGGTATTACTGAGCAACCCCCCGTTTACAAAGTGATGGCATCCAATCTTTACAGCAGATAAGATCACCGGCAGAGAAAGGGAAGCGGTAACTGCGTCCAGAACTGAAGCTGCACAACTGCGATCAAACACACGCAGGATGGCATCGTTCAGATCTGTCCTGGTGAAAGCAACTTCAATCTTTTCATAACCACTGGTTGTTCTTGTCCTAGGAATCACCTGAGAAAGAAGGGTTTTGATCCGTTTTGTGGAAAACAACGAAGGCATGCGGATGGGCATTTTACACAGGCAAATTGTCTCCCAAAGTCCCCGCCAATTGAAGGGGAATAGATGCTTTCCCCCGAGCCACAGACAGGTCAAGCAATCTAAGAATTCATCAACTCGGTCTTGTTCCACAGCCTCAGCAAATATGGCGCCATTTAAAGCCCCAATGGATGAACCACTCCGAGCACGTCCTCAAAAATAGTTGCCCCCTCTACATCATCTACTAGTGTTTTCGATAGAAGGAAATCACTTAGTCCTTTGACTTGAGTCTCATCGAGGCCAAATACGCTGAACAATCCCGGATCACCGTCGGTTTCCAAATCAGCCATCTCTGGATCAAATGGGATGGCCCCTGAAAGCACGCAATTCCCAGGATTAAAAACCTAAAGTCCCCAAGCATGAGCCTCAGCGGAAAAGAAAAACAGCAAGAGCATCTGCCTGGATATCTCCGTGACTATGTTCACCGTGCTCGGCTCCATCACCCATTCATCGGAGACTATAAAGAGGCCTACAATGCGGAATAATACTGGTTTACAGGGAAAGTTGGTTCTTTGGGAAAGGGGCATCTCCTCGCTATAAACGCAAGGAATGCCCCGTGAATAATTAGCTATCCATGGAGTCAAGACCCTTTTGCAGCATTGCCTGAGCCATGAGACCCACCTTGGCACTGCACATGCCATCGATAGGCTTACCTTGTTCTAGACAAGTGAGGAAGTAATCAACCGCATTAGTCATACCTGTTGGCAGGGGATCGGGTTCAATAATCTCCGGTGTACTGGTTCTTGGTTTATACCAATGAATCTTGCCATCAACAACCTTCAGGGTCCCTTCGGTTCCGTAAAAGACGGGGTTTCCCTTCGGTTCGGGGCCAATCTGGGTCCATGTTCCCTCACAGAGTCCTAGGGCCGTAGGATACTTCAAGATCAGAATTCCATTATCATCTGTGTGTAGGTAATCCTTGGCCAAACGCGCGGCCACACCGAGACATTCCGTGGCTTCTCCCAAAACCCATGCACATACCGCGGCACCGTAGCAGCAGAAATCCATGTAAGCTCCCGCACCATTTTTCTTCGGGTCATAGAGCCAATTGTAGAAATACGGGGAGCAACCAATCTCCTTCGGTCCGGCATGACCTAATCGAAAGGCGATCTGTGTGATCTGTCCAATCTTCTGTGCTTTAGCCATCTCCATAGACCAATAGATCGCTGGCACCCAATTCGTCCACCAGTTGACCATCAACTGAACCGATGCTTTAGCACACGCGTCATGCATACTCTTGGCTTGGTCATATGTTGCCGCCATTGGTTTCTCTAGAATGCAATGAATCCCTAAAGCCGCAGCGGCTTCTACCACTTCAGCCCCCGCACTGTTTTCGTTGCCCAGTTGGAGAATATCCAGCTTCTCCTTTTCTAGCATCTCTCGCCATGAAGAGTAATACTTTGGGATTCCGTATGAGCTAGCCTGTTCCAGTAACTTGGGTTCAGGCTCCGCCACAGCTACTAGTTCTGCCCGGGGATCCTCATTCCACTGTTTAATCAATCCCCAAATATGTCCATGCACCAGTCCTACTACACCAACTCTATAACGTGACACAGAAATCCCCCTTTAGCTTAGGTCTTGCATTAGTTAGTTTCGCCAAGATGAAACGTACTCCTTCATCTTCCGTCGAATAGGCCAAGATCACCTTTACCTTGGCAGCTCCCCTAAGCGTGTGCTATCCTTAGGATAACATAGGAATCTGAAGGAGGTATGGGGATGTTTGGCGATCTAGTCCGACGTAATCGTAGTTACCGTCGTTTTGATGAAACTCAAGATATCTGCTATGGGGAATTGGAGCAGATGATCGAAGCGGCCCGCTTGTCCCCCTCGGCGGCGAACAAACAACCACTTAAGTATGTCCTCTGCAATCAAAGGGACCTGAACCCACAGGTGTTTTCAACGTTAGCATGGGCGGGATATTTGAAGGATTGGCCGGGACCTGCTGAAGGTGAACGCCCCACAGCATATATTGTTATCTTAGGTGACAGGGAAATATCCACTTCCTTTGGCTGTGATCACGGTATCGCAGCTCAGAGCATTTTGCTCCAGGCGGTGGAACTTGGTTATGGGGGCTGTATCATTGGTTCAGTGGATAGAAAAACCCTAAAGGATATCCTGCAGATCCCGGATCAGTACGAAGTGTTGTTAGTCATTGCACTGGGCAAACCCATAGAGCAAGTTACCCTAACCACCACCCAAGGAGATATTAAGTATTGGCGGGATAGTCATCAAATCCACTACGTACCAAAGCGTCCTTTGCAGGAAATCATTATTAAAAGACTCGTCGAAGCCGATCTTTGACAAAAGCTCGGCTTTGGCCTTAGACTTCGAGCAACGTTCCAAAGAGCAATGAACGGTGACCATCGTGATCTCCACAGGTTTCAAGGGGCTTTTCTAAGACTAGGGGTTGGTTGGTAGATACGCCACCTTGCCACCGGGGCCATATTCCTCATTATCCCAAGTGCGGATTGCATGAATGGGCTTGGAACGATACCCGCGGTTACGGTTCGTTTGGGGGCCTAGACCGAGGTGGGCGGTTACCGGGCGCAGGAATCTCCCAGGATTTGTCGAATATATGTAGATTAAGATCTAGCATTTAGTTCTTGGAATAACAATAGTTTTGTTGAACGGAGGCAGATAACAACGCATGGCGATTATTAAAAAAACTGCAAGACTCCTTAAAGATTCGATGGGTGATATCAAACAACCAGATAGAAGCAAAGAAGCAGCTTTGCTAAAACCAGTAGAGTGGCCTGTTACCTGCACCATCGATCGTGGCCTTGAAGGAGCCATTGCCTGTGAAACAAAAATCGGTTACGTCAACGGTGCTGAAGGCCGTTTAGTGTACCGAGGCTATGACGTATTTGATCTTGCGGCTTACTCAACCTTTGAAGAAACTGCATATTTGGTCATTCACGGTCATTTGCCAAACGAGCAAGAACTCGCAGAGTTCAGTAAGAAGCTGGTAGCCTATCGAGAACTGCCTAAAACCACACGTACGATATCTAGCTTGCCCTTGGAGCAATACACACCAATGGTAGCTTTGCGTATGGGACTGGACGCAATGCGCACCATTATTACCAAGGGGGCCCCTCCCGATAGACCACCAACTCCTGTGGATACAGACGCAGATACGGTAGCAGAAATCAGTGCAAACGGAGAGCAACTAGAATACAAGACGAGAAGTAATCGAGAGGATATCCTCAATATCTCCTACCAGATCGTGGCCGGTCTTGGAACCATTACCGCAGCGATCGCCCGGATCCGTCAAGGTAGACTGCCGATCGAACCAGATCCTGATCTGGGCTACGCAGCCAACTTCCTTTATATGACAACAGGTCAGCGACCAAGTAAGCAGGCAGAACGATTAATGGATATTAGTCTCATCCTACACATGGACCACGGTATGAACGCTTCGACCTTTGCAGCGATGTTGGTAGCTTCTACGCAGTCGGATATGTTCCACTGTGTAGGTGCAGGCATGGGTGCCTTAAGCGGACCGTTACACGGAGGGGCCAACGAAGAAGTCATTTATATGCTCGAGGAAATCGGAGGGCCTGAAAACGTAGAGGAGTGGTTCGCCAAGGCCCGGGCGGAAAAAAGGAAGATCATGGGATTCGGCCATCGGGTCTACAAAACCTATGATCCCCGGGCTCGAGTGCTTAAACCATTGGCAGAGTTGGTGACCAAGGACAATCCCGACATCACAGTTCTATATGAAACCGCGCTGAAGCTGGAGGAGACTGTAGTTAAGGAACTCGGCAATGAAAAGAGGATCTTCCCTAACGTTGACTTCTATTCCGGTCTAATCTATAAGGGGCTTGGTTTTGATCCTGCCATGTTCACTCCTATTTTCGCTGTCAGCCGTGTTGTTGGCTGGGTGGCTCGCTGCCTTGAGTACTTGGAGAATAATCGGATTTTCCGACCCCGGGCCGTTTACTCAGGCCCCATCGGCAATAGGTACGTGAATATCTCAGAGAGAGAATAGCCTTCACAGGTAGGCGGAAATACCCGCGATGGATGCGGCTATTTCCGTCTTGTTCCATCCCGCATCCTTCAAAGGTAATAGGATATCCCGAATCAAATCCGGCACGTAAAACCGCAATAGGTCCCCATCCCCTTGTAAGACATACTCCTCTACAGCGGCCGGAACCAAGACGGTATCACCAACCTTCAACTGGGTCTCCCCTTCCTTCCAGGTTAGATTAGCCATTCCCCTTAGGACAAAATAGATCGAGAAACGGGGGGTTGACTCCACTAAATTCATCTGCCCATGGCAGGCTATTTGTTCCACTGCGAAATATTGATTTGCCGCCCGGATATTCACCCTTCCCCCTGGTTTTTCCATAGACAGGCCGGAGGAGGCTTGCTGGGGTTTTAAAGCAAAGTCGATCACGTCCAGGGCCTTTTCGATGTGCAGCTCTCTAGGCTTGCCATCGGCACCTACCCGATCCCAATCATATACTCGGTAGGTAATATCGGAGCTTTGCTGAATTTCTGCAAGGGTTACCCCTGGGCCAAGGGCATGTACAAGCCCCGGTGGGATATCGAAGACGTCTCCCGCTTGAACTGTTACTTTTTGCAGTGTCTTAGTTACTTCACCCTGTTCAATCGCTTGTTGAAAGTCACCCTTCGACACCCCTGATTTCAACCCATAGATGATCCAAGCATCATCCTCGGCCTCAAGGATGTACCATAATTCATGCTTCCCCAAGCTGCCGTTTTCATGGCTTTGCGCATAATGATCTCCAGGGTGCACCTGCACAGATAAGGTGTCTCGGGCAGAAATAAGTTTAAGCAATAAGGGAAAGGAGCCCCCCATTTGACCTAGGAGTTCCTTTGGGTATGTTGCTGCTAACTTATCTAAAGGCTCACCCTTCAGGGGACCACTGGCAACTACACTTGCGCCATGGGCATGGGCAGAGATCTCCCAACTTTCCCCGATGTTTCCCCCAGGGAGCGTAGCCCGGTACTTAGAAAGCCCCGTTCCGCCCCAAATCCGTTCCTTGTATACCGGTATGAATGTAAAAGGATAAAGCCGCCTCATAGGATAACCTCCCTGACATCACGTAACATGTAGGCTGCAGTATCATTATAGCCCATCAAAATGGATATTAGAAGGATTTTCTACTTGTAGTCGAATATATATAGTAGATGGGGCTCTCAGCTTTCACGGAGAGTTGGGGGCCTTACTTTGAGAAGAGTCTGCGAAAGGCGGTGTGGCGACAGGTTCCGTCGCCCAGATCCTATGAAAATTGGTTTTTTGATTAACCCTTCATCCGGCGGCGGACAAGGCCAAAAAGTATGGGAAGCCATTCGGCCCCTCGTCAAACACGATCAACTCAACTATTGCGCCTATAAAACAAGTAGTCCCGGCCAAGTACCCCGGGTGGTATCCAGACTGCTAGACCAAAATATTGATCGATTAGCCATCATCGGTGGAGACGGCACCATAAATGAAACACTCCAGGTGATCATGGAACGTCACTGTAAGATACCGATGGCCATTGTCCCAGCCGGTACCGGTAATGACCTAGCCCGTACCATTGACCCCTCTTTGAATGCTAAGCAAGCATATCGCAATTTGCTCTCCGGCAAAACCAAGGCACTGGATGTCATGCAAATCGTTCATCAGAATAACGTCCATTATGCCCTGAATTATTTTGGTGTGGGACTAGATGCCTACGTGGCCAAACAAGTCTACCAATCCCCAAGACTAAGAAAACTACGAAAGTTAGGCTACTTACATTCTATCGTGGATTGCTGGTCGAGTTTTACTCCATTTGATCTTTGTGTGGAGATCGATGGGAGCAGAGAAGATTTGGATAGCATTTGGCTGTTTGCTGTGGGTAATCTACCCTTTTATGCTACAATGCCTGTGAATCCTACGGCGGATCTAACCGATGGACTCCTGGAGATCAATGTGATTCCTTGCATGTCAAAACTGGATGTGGCCACGCTACTACTAGAGGCCCGAGCTGGTTCAATCCCAAAGGGATTAGTGCAAAAAAAAGCGGCGCAGGTGACCCTCTTGGTACAAAGACCCATGACGGCCCAGATAGATGGCAATCCCGTAGAATTATCAGGTCCTGTTCAAGTAAGGGCAATGCAACAAGTTCTGCCTATTCTCATGTCTTAACTTTTAGAAGGGAAGATGCATATGGAGTACGAAATCAGTGGAAAAGTGATGCAGGCGGTCACCCTGAAACTGACCTCCGGTGAAACCGTGGTTACCCAAGCCGGGGGCATGACTTGGATGACGGACAATTTCCGCATGGAGACGAATATGTCTGGTGGCCTATTCGGCGGACTAAAACGAGCCTTCTCCGGTGAGTCCATGTTCCTTACCCGCTATACCTGTGCAGGATATGAAGGGCAAATTGCTTTCTCCGCTGGTTTTCCAGGAAACATCGTTCCTTTACATTTGCAGCCCGGACAACAGGTAGTCTGTCAAAAGGGCGCCTTTTTGTGCAGCGAAGACACGGTTAAACTTGATATGCACTTTCGGAAAAAATTGGCCGGTGGGCTCTTTGGGGGAGAAGGTTTCATCCTGCAAACCCTAACCGGACCAGGACTAGCATTCCTTGAGATTGATGGAGAGGTCATAGAGAGGAACCTAGAACCAGGAGAAGTAATCAAGGTGGATACTGGCCATGTGGCCATTTTTGAACCTTCGGTTAGTTTTGATGTGGAGATGGTCAAGGGGCTTTCCAACTGGTTTTTTGGCGGTGAGTACTTCTTTGCAGTCCTGCGGGGCCCCGGACGAGTCTGGCTGCAGACGATGCCCGTAATTAACCTAGCACAGAAAATTATGCCTTTCATACCAGATCATAGTAACTAGCAAGGAGATATACCCATGATTAGAATCGGTCTTGCGGGTTGTTCGGGTCACTATAGTTCGGCCTTAGATGTAATTGCCAAGGATCCAGAGCTTCGCTTAGTTGGCTTTGCCAAAACTCACCCTCTCGAAGAGACCGCCAGAGCGCATAAACACCCAGCTTTCCAAAACCATACAAGGACTTGTGTTTCCATCGAGGAGCTTTTGGAGCAGGAGCTGGATCTGCTCATTGTTGATGCCATTTACGGTCTCCATGGGAGCATTTGTCTTCAGGCAGCCAAGAGGGGTATCGGGATCTATTGCGAAAAACCCGTTGCAACCAGTCTCGAGGAACTAGAGCTTTTGGAGCGTCTTGTTACCGAGTATGAGCTCCCCTTCGGATGTATGCTAGATACCAGGACCCATCCTTTGGTACAGCAGGCAAAGGTACTCATACACCAGGGGGCAATCGGTGAAGTAGCCCTCGCCTATGGCCAAAAAACCTATAGGTTCGGTCGTCGCCCTTCCTGGTACAACGACCCACTCCTGTACGGTGGTACTATCCTGTGGGTGGCCATCCATGCCATTGATTGGACTAGGTATGTTACCGGGAAGGAGTTCTCCCAGGTCCAAGCCCACTCCCAGAACCTCCTACCGGACTATCCTAATCTGGATAGCTCAGGCACATTGCAGTTTGAGTTTGTACAAGGCGGCAGCGCAGTTATCTCCTATGACTTTTTCCGTCCCCTTTCCGCCAGGACCCATGGGGATGATCGACTTCGCATCGTCGGAACCAAAGGTAGCGTTGAAGCAAGACTTGATGAGGGTTTCTTTGAACTGGTCACCGACAGTCCGCCAACAGCCCACTTTGATGATGATACCTCGATGTTTACCAGGTTCGCAGCCTACCTTAAAGGCCAGGCTCCTGCTCCCATCCAGGCTTGGGATATCTTTGAGACAACCCGGTGGGCCCTGTGTGCTCAGTTATCTACAAAACTTAACCAGCCCATAAAACGTTAAAAAGGTGGGAGCATTGCTCCCACTTCATCTACAATCTGCACATACACCATAGACCTCAAAGGAATGACCTGTGACCTCAAAGCCCTGCTCCTTGGCCACTTTGGCGATCAAATCTTCCATCGGGCAAATATCTACACAGCAAAAACGTCCGCACCGCACACAGACCAAGTGATGGTGATGCTCCTTACTGGACTGAAGAACAAAGCGTGCTACCTTATCCCCCAGGTACATTTGATCAACTATCCCCAGTTCCCCTAAAAGGGTAAGATTGCGGTACACGGTATCCAAGCTGACCTGGGGTAAATAGGCACTAACCCTCTCATGCACCTCTTGGGCAGTCAGTTTACCCTTGGTCTTTGCCAACACTTCTAGGATATACTTTCGCTGGTTTGTAATCCGATACCCCATGCTCTTCAACTTGGAGAAAACACTATCTAGCACATCCACCATCAGCTATTCCCTACCTTCCGGTTTGCGGAGAACACAAGGGCGACGATCAGCACCAGCCCCGCTACAATACCAATGGCCCCCCCGGCTGCCAAGTTAAATACATAGGAGAATACCAAGCCACCAAACACAGAAACAAGACCAAAGAGGGCACTTAGGATGAGTGCTTGGCGAAAGCTCGTAGCTACTTTGATTGCAGCCGCAGCAGGTAAGATCAAGAGGGCAGAAACTAGGAATACTCCCACTATGCGCAATGCCGCAGCAGTAACCAAGGCCACAATAACATTCAAGGAGAGATTAAGCAAATCCACCCGAATCCCTAAGACCCTAGCGGACTCCTCATGGAAAGCTATGGCGAACAAGGGCAGGTAGAATAGGAGGACAAAGGCGAGACTAATCAAGGCCAACCCTGCGATGAACCACAGTTCAACCGAAGAGACGGTGAGAATGCTCCCGAATAGGTAACCCATAACATTAACACCGAATCCTTTACCCAATCCGATAAAAACAATGCCTAGGGAGAGGGCAAGGGCCAAGACCAATGCAGTGCTAAGTTCCGCAAAGGTCGCATACATTTTACCCAGTCGCTCAATACCGATACCGGTAAGGCAAGCTGCCACCAGCGCCATTCCCAATGGGTTAGCACCAATGAGTAGTCCAAAGGCAACACCGGTAAAGGCTACATGACCGATGGTATTGCCCAAAAAGGGCATCCGGCGCAAGATGAGAAACACACCAATCACCGGACAACTAATACCGACAAAGAGTCCAGCGATCAGTGCCCTTTGCATAAATGAATAACTAAACATCTCCATGAACAAACTCACTGTTTTCCGTCCTTTTCCTAGGGTTTACATGAACCTGTGAACAGGGTAGCTATGAGCTCCTCCGGGGAGAGTCCCTGGGTACTACCGTCATAGATCAACCGTACATTAACACAGATCAGACGCTTCGTGTATTTAAGAAGCTGGTTTAGGTCATGGCCACTCATTAGAATGGTCATGCCTCTTTCCTCGTTCAATCGGCAAAGCATCTCCATTAGTTCCTCTTGCACACGGAAATCCACCGCGGCAGTGGGCTCGTCTAGGAGTAAAAACTGGGGTTTACGAACCAGTGTCCGGGCAATGAGCACCCGTTGTTTTTGTCCGCCTGAGAGGTGTCCAATGGGTCTTTTCCTTAGATCCATCAAGTGAAGCCCCTCCATCACCGACAGAACATCTTCTCCTACGGATTGATCCATTCCCACCAACCCGCTACGGATCACCTCTTCCACCGTTGCCGGAAACAGGGGATTGAAGTTGACAGCATCCTGGGGTAGGTATCCTACATATTTCCTTCGCGTCTTTTCAGGAGCATCGGACCAAACCTCCACCTTGCCGGCAACTGGCTTAATCAGTCCTAAGGCGATCTTGATCAAGGTTGTTTTCCCTGACCCGTTAGGCCCCACTAGCCCCACATATTCACCCTTGTCGATCTTTAGGCTAATATCTTCTAGGGAGCAAATACCGTTATAATAATGGGTAATGCCCCTCATGGACAAAGCCTCACCCATTCTACTTACCCCCAGAAAAGCCCTTAACCAGACTTTGTAGATTATCTCGCATAATTGATAGGTACGTTCTCTGGCCCAATTCCTGGGGCATAATCGTACCCAGAGGATGTAGTTCCAAAGGAGTAACACCCAACTCTCCAGCCAACAGCCCCATGGTCTTCTGCTCACCCCATGGTTCATAAAAAATAGCCTTGCAGTGCATCTTACGAGCCTGTTTAACTAGATCAGCTAGTTTCCGAGCTGAGGGCTGATCCTCCGCGGATACACCAGTTACAGCTAATTGGGTCAAACCATAGCGTTCTGCTAGATAACCAAAGGCTGCATGGGATACGATCATCGTCTGACCTAGCCAAGGACCTAAAGCCTTCTGATACTCTTGATGCAGCTTCTCTAACTCCGCCACATAACGCGCCGTAGTCTTTATATACTCTTCTTTGTTCCCCGGGTCGACTGTAATTAGAACATCCCTAATCTTCTCCACCATTTGACCAGCAATCACTGGATCTAGCCAAATATGATAATCAACCGCAGTACTGAGAGCGCCTTTTTCGCTCGTTACTAACCCCTCACTCAGGCAAATGACTCGCTCCGCGTCCAAGAGCTTCAAGGGGTTTTCAAGCCAGTATTCCACACCAAGACCAACATAGAAAACCAAATCCAGTTCCTTGAGTTTAATAATGTCCTTCGGTCCTAGTTCGTAGTGATGGGGATCTGTGCCCGGCGGTAGGATTAACTGTATCGAGGCCTCATCAGCTACATTGCTGAGATAGTCGTAAACGGGGAAAATACTGGCCCCAATTTTCAATTGGCTCGCCGTACAGCTAAATGCCAACAAGAAGATGACGGATGCAGAGATCAACACAATACTCATATACTTCAAAATATCTCCCCCTCTTAACAGTCATCATTTATTCGTATGACGAAAGCCAAGAAGATAGTACTTTTCCTAAATAGGAATTTTCCTATCTACAGTGTACTATCTTGCCCAGATATGTCAAGACCTATATCGTTTTGCGAAATTACCCACGCTTAGAATCCCCTATCCCCTACGATGTATGCAGCAATTATCTAATCCCTAAGGGCAGTCTGGGATAGATTCAAGAGTACACCATAGAACAGCAAACCCTAGCTGCCTTAGGAATAGGCGACTAGGGTTTGCAACAAATTCCAGAGATAATCAACCAGGTCTATCTTTCCTGCATGGTAGAGTTGTTCAACAAAGACATAGACTTCATCACCGACAAAGACACAATACTATACACCGGTATGAGAATCACCTGTGCGGCTAGCCGGATAGGTACATTGGCGATGAGCGGTACACCCAAAAAGCGCCATAGCACTAATGGTGTAAGGACAAGCCCTGTGATCACTTGGGTTAATGCGATGGCCAGGACAGTTCCTAATGCATCACGTTTACCCCGTCGGGAGCAGACTTTGACAAGCAACCCTGGGATGACTCCGCGGAGAATAGCAATGAGGGTAATAGGCGGCAGAAAACCTCCTCCCATGGGGTTAACGAAAAACCCTAAGGTGTCGGCAATAAACCCAACAGCCCCTCCCCACAGGGGACCTAGTAGTAAGCCGGCAAAAATAATTGGCAAGGGACCGAATCCGAGACGAACGGCACCTATTCCGCCGATGAAAACCTGAAAGGACAAAAACCGGGTCGCAACAATGCTGAGAGCGGAAAGTAAGGAGCCAATTACTAAATGGGTAGTTCGGTACTTCGAGTAATTTGACATGAAAAAACCACCTCACGGATATACTTTCCATAGGAACAAGAGGCGGTCCGAAGGACGTGTCAGTGGACGCAATGCTACACCGCGGGGATAACCCTTCGTTTAGAGGCAACGTCCCATCCTCTAACACTTAACGCGCAACATCTACTCTGATCACTATGGACAGTATTTATTTGTACATAAGTATTATATCACAAAACTGGGCTAAATGTTACCGGGTACCAGCAATCGTATGGGTGGCTCCCTATTCGTAGCATTCATCTCGCTGCGACTCATATGTGGATAACAAGCTACAACATGGGCAGTTCCAGCTTAAAGGAGATACGTCTTAGATAATGATTCGTGCCTGACGAACATGCTCGTGGTATCGTTCATCCCCTAGCGGTTCCCTGTTTGACGTATATCCAACCGGATATGGCACCCTTGGAGAGCTCATGAGGCCTCCCAGTCTGTAGTTACCGATATTTACCTTCCTTAGCAGCCTTCCCTCCAGGACTGCCCACCAAAGACTCTTGCATATCCGCTGAAATCCCGCCTAATAAAAACCGTCTTTCGATGGGGACAAGGATATCTGTTTCTTCTTTGCTTTCCTTGAGTTCCTCTCCGGTCTATCGTACAATGGAGCAAGTAATCCCGAAAGGAGCACTTGCTCCCTTATACGAAAGGCGGTGTCGCGACTCTCGGCCTGGGGAAAGAATCAAGGGCTCCCGACGTCTAGACTCATGACTCAAGACTTGATCACTGCAATAGTGGCTTTTGTTGCTACCAATATAGATGAAATGCTCGTTCTAACGGCCCTGTTCTCACAGACCAATGGGTCGACGTTTAAAACTGTTAACGTAGTATTGGGGCAGTATCTCGGGTTTGCTGTCTTAACCTGCTTAAGTATACTTGCTTCCTTCGGGATCCTTGTTGTCCCGACGCCGTGGATCGGATTGCTAGGCCTGGTCCCACTCTATGAAGGTATTAAGATGCTTGGGCGGCTGTTTCGACCTTCATCGCAGGATGAACCCTCGAGCGGTTTAGACAACGTTATCAACTCCAAGAAAGGTAGATTAGCGTCGGCACTTTCCCATAGTGCCACCTATCAGGTGGCCGCCATTGCAATAGGAAATGGTAGTGATAACGTTGCTGTGTATATCCCTCTTTTCACCGGAAGCAATGGAGCAACTATAGTTCTCATAACCATCACATTTTCTGTGTTAGTCGCCCTCTGGTGTTTGATTAGCTATAGACTAGTGCAAAACAGGGTCGGTGCCGCTCTGTTTGCCAAATACGGCGATTGGATAACCCCCCTTGTCCTCATCGGTCTGGGCACCTTCATCCTCATCAGTCATGGCACCGTGGCGATACTTTTACACAATGTGAGGCCCTAGGACAGTTCTATGCCCATTTCCCAGGAGAAGTCCTCTCCTGAGGGAAGCATGATAAGACCCTGTTTCGTGTTGAATGAATTAGGTCTGCCAAACCAAGGCTCAGGGCAAATGAACCCGTTTTCTCTGCTGGCATAAAAGACAAACAGCATGTGGTCATCGTTGATCAAATTAGGGCAAGTAGACCATGCCCGTTGGGTCACCCGAAGGCTCAACTGCCCGCCAAGGTCTAAATAGACATAGCAGTTGTCTTGGTTATATCCTCCGATGACCCCGTCATCCAGATTCATCTGTGCAAAGGGAAGACCCTTAGAATAGTCAACCGATTTCCTTTCTCCTGTGAGAAAGCCTGGAGGCGCAAGTAATAACTGACAACTTCCAGGAGTGGCCATAACCACCTCGTCATAGGGGCATGGCAATGCCAGGGTCAGGTGATTACCAATGGAAAAGGGCAAAATATCGCCTTGGGAACTCACATCAATCCTTAGTTTTAGGGCCTTTGAAGTAATACCGTATGTGCAGGCAATAGTAAACTTGAAGGGGTAATAGGCACGGGTATTGACATCATCTTCAGCAACCAGGCAGAGACTAGATGGAGTGACCTTCTGGACCCGCCACGTCAGCTGGCCTACAAAACCATGCCTTGGCATGAAGTACTCATTGCCGTCGTGGGTATATGAGCCGAGCTTTGGATCATCACCCGTAGCCCGAATCTCTTCAAGCTGTCTTGGGGTAAAATTGCGTCCTACCGCTGGCCACAGGAGTGGTGCTCTGCCCTGCCATCCGGTGATAGGCCGGTAATCACAAGCCCGATATAATAGCTCAACCTGCTTGCCTGCGGTAGTAACTCTCAGACTGGCGAGTTCCGCACCGCACTCCTGATTAATTACAGCGATAAGGTTCTCATTGGTAATCTCAAGCACTCTAGGCACCATCCTTTAAGACTCTGCAATAAAAAGGCTGGGGCGAGGCCCCAGCCCATAATTATTCGACAGGCACCTCTTTGCCTTGCTCAGCAGAGCGATAGACCGCATCAAGGATCTTCATTACAACTAGACCATCATCAATGGTACTGATACACTGTTCCTTACCTTGAATGCAGTTGACAAAATGGTTGATCTCGCCACGGAACATCCCGCCAAAATCCTCCGGCTTTACTTTCGGCTGCAAGTCGGCCAGATAGGGACCAAATCCAGTGAAGAACTCCGCATGGGGATATAGGGCGAAGCCTCCTCGATTCCCATAGATATTGACGTCAATAACGTCTTCCTTGATATGTTGATCGAAACTAACATCAAGGTTTAGGGCAAAACCACCCTCGAAACGAATCAAGGCCACCGCCTGATCTTCCACCGTAGATACATCCACGTCTTGATCCATCGACTTGTACCAATCATACCCTTTAATATTGTCTCGAAAACCAATACGTCCAAAGGTAACGGCACTCACAGCCAATGGATTTGGTTTTCCGGCGAGATACCACGCCAAGTCAACCATGTGCACCCCTAGGTCAATCAGGGGGCCTCCACCAGAACGGGATTTATCCATAAACCATCCCCCCGGATTACCACACCGACGCATACACCTGGCAGTACCGTAGTAAAGATCGCCCATTAACCCTTGTTGTTGGAAGTACTTGAACATTTCCACATGAGTGCTGTAGCGGCGAACGAACCCAATCTGCAAGAGCTTGCCGGTTTTCCGCGAGGCCTCTTGCATCTGCAGGGCTTGCTTCGCGTTTAAGGCAGCAGGCTTCTCACAAAGGACATTACAACCGGCTTCTAAGGCTTTGATGGATAGCTCCGCATGGGAATCATTCCAGGTACAAACGCTGACCCCATCAAGCTCCAGATTCAGAAGATCATCTACCTCAGTAAAGCAATTATCAACACCGATCCGTTTGCCTACCGCTTTCACCCTGTCTTCATTGATGTCACATAGACCCACAATTTCTACATCAGGGTTTCTTAAGTAACTATCGATGTGCACCTGACTGATCGAACCCGTACCGATGACCCCGATTTTGACTTTGCTAGACATACCTGAACATCCCCCTAACAATTTGCTGGGCTACCATTACTTACCGATAATATAACCGGCATGCTTGAACCCATCTTTTGCTGATACAGTATTCTATCCTAGTAACCAAACTCCTTCTGGATCACCATATCTTTCTGATCATGTCAGCCATTGTCCTTGACCGAGTGAACACCCCATGTTAGACTTCCTGCGGGTCTTAACCCGGAGTCTTCCTAAGGGAAAGAATAAGGGGGAAATACCTTGTCCGAAAAAAAGGCTTTAACTGTCTTTGTATTGGCAGCTATATGTGTGCAAATAATGGTTGGACCAATAGTCCATGCACAACAGAATACGCTTACAGGATATGTAACATGCAGCGAGTCAAATCTGCCGTTAAAGACGGGTTCAGTATCCATTGGAAACGAAAAGGCTAATATCCGGAATGGGAGATTCAGCCTTCAGGATCTCCCAACAGGTGCTTTCGAAATGGAGGTTGAAGGCCCCTATCGAAAAGTCTATAGCAAGACAATCACAATTAAGCGGGGGAAAAACCATATGGACTTGACCATACCGAGCCAGTTTAGTGACAACGAAATTCAGCTGTTAGCCCGCATTGCACATGCCGAAGCTGAAGGCGAGGGATTTCAAGGCCAAGCAGCTGTAGCAGCCACAGTGTTGAATCGGGTAAAGAGCCCGAAATATCCGGCTAGCGTTCCGGAGGTTGTCTACCAAAGAATAAATGGGATTTACCAGTATAGTCCTGTGGGTGATGGCAGGATTAATCTACCCGCAGGGCAAGAAGCACTCAAAGCCGCGCATCTTGCCCTCGCCGGCGAAGATCCAACCTTTGGAGCTACCGGCTTTTTCAACCCACAGAAAACCGCCGATGGGTGGGTACGTCAACACAAGGTGACTACCACCATCGGCGGACATGTCTTCTTTAGCTATTAATCCTGGCAGCCCTGCTTCGTTACTTTGGTTTTGTAATGCTGATACCACCCATAACCGCATTACATGCAAAAAGTATACGGGGCGGGCCGCTTTCCCCCTTTTGCATCGTCCTGGTTGCATACAGGCCACCGGTATCTTCCCCTAGGAAATCCACACCACCTAACACCGCACTACCACTGCAAGCCATATCCAAACCGTCCGGGACGATAACATCAATACCGCCCATCACCGCAGTTAACCTAAGGGTTGTGGTTCCCTCGGGAATCTTTGCTTTTGTTAGATCAATAGTTATACCACCCATAAAAGCTAGGAAATGATCACTGCTTAGCTCCCAACCTTCCTTGGCGAATTCTGACGTATTCCAGACGGCAAGCCTTCCTCTACCCATCACCCCAGCACCTTGCCGAAGAAAGGACCATCCAATGAGAATAATCACCACAGGCCAGAACAAATCCCAGAAACGGTTAAAGCCTACATTCCACCACTGCAACTTGTTGCCTAAAATTAGCCCCCCTACGGCAAACACAAGCAGCGGAAAGAAAATCCCCTGCCTTCGGTGCATGAGTACTTCGATAATCGCCACAAAGCCCCACACCATAAGAAGCACAGGCCAATATGTATTAAAAACATAGCCCGGTCCGACAGAAAGTAAATCAAAGTTGCTAAGTAGTAGCACTATGCCTAACCCGATAACCGCAAGACCTAGGGCCATTTCACTAGCACGCCGCATATACATGTTCCTCCCCCAAACCCGTTTGGCTTCATTATACCATCTGGTGTCAGAAATTGGAACATGCGGCTAACTTCCTTAAAAGTGAAACCCAGTCTCTGTTTCGGCAAGAATCTCTGGATTAACCGGGGTAGTAGCAAGGCTTACTACCACTAACAAGATGGCTGAAGCCAGAAGACCGAATATGCTAAAATGCACCGGTAAGGGAGCCACAAACTGATGCCAATAGCCTGCCACTAAAGCAACTGCAAGGCCACCGAGCATCCCAGCTAGTCCGCCCTGCCTGGTAGCTCGCTTCCAATATAGACCGGCCAACAATGGAACACAATAGACCGAGAGCATCAAACCAATACCCATCCAGACAAGCCAGGCCAGAAGCTCCGGTGGGTTAACTGCAAGCAGAAAGGCAAGGACTGCGGTAATTACGATCGCACCTCGAATAACCTTCTTGAGAGTACCATCTGACGCTTTAGGATGAAGGTACTGCTTGTATACATCCCAAGTGAAAAGAGTGGCTATTGTTAGAAGTAACCGGTCAGTTGTGGACATGACCGCAGCCAGAACAATGACCCCAAACAAGGACCACGCCACCGACGGTAGCGCATACTCAATAGATGCAATCAATGCATAATCCGGATGAACTGCATCGATCATACCATCAACAACCATGGACCGGGCAGCAAAACCACCGAACTTGATCAAGCCGAACACTACAAAGTAGACGACAAAGCCAATTACCGGACCCCATTCGTAATAAGATCCTTCCCGGGCGGTAAGGACATTGTTCAGGGCATGAGGAGCAGTGGCCAACCCAAAGGAGAGCAGAAAGAAAAAGGAGAGCAAAAATAACGGCGTCAAGAAAGAATGGCTAGCCGTTGGATGAATCTGGGGATAGGCAACGGCAACCATACTAGGATCAATCAAAGCCAGATTCTGGTTGATATGCGCAAGGCCCCCCGCCTTGTTTACCACAATGGGAATAAGGGTTAACACGCCCACAAACAAAGCGACCCCCTGAAACATAGCAATTTTAGCAACTGCGAAAAGGCCCCCTAAAAACACGTAAACGGTGACAATCACCGTGGCAATAAGCAGGGACCAGAAATGATTCAAGCCCAAAAGCCAACCAAGGACAATACTGATCGCACGAAACTGGCCTACTAGGTAAATGAAACTCATTAGTATACCAGCTATTGCAGAAATGGTTCTAACCGCGACGGGTGAATCATAGCGATGGGCAAGATAATCCTGCATCGTGTTATATTTATACTTACTGCTAACTCGATGAATCTTGGCGCCAAACATGATCATTAGGACCGGAATGCTTAAGCAGACAAATACTGCCTCCCACATACTTGGCCAACCGGATAGGTATCCAAGGCCACTGGCAGCAAGTAGAGTCATTCCGCTCATCATCGAGGCGATGATTAACACCATGAAATTGACAAACCCGATATCTCTGCCCCCGACCATGTATTCCTCAGCATTGGAAACTTTTTTCGATGCCCGGTAGCCAACATAGAAAATCAAAGCAAAATAGGCGATAATGATCATCGCCGACAACCCCTGTGACATTATCTTACACTCTCCTGTTCCACTAGTACGGTTCTCTTCGCCTTTGCAATTTCTTCCTTACGGTAGGATTGACCCCAAAGGATCAATAGCATGGTAATACCCACTGGAACAAGAAAAAAAACTAACGATGTGTAAAACGGCAATCCAAACATGTTCTCCGCACCTCTTCTGAAATTTCGTCCTGATTGTACTACATAACTGATTATATTCGGCACACGATTCCGTAATCCTGCCGAAGTACGGATTATTGAAGGAAAATATGTTTGCAGGATTCGGTTCTACCGATGTCTAAACAGTAACTAACGATTCTTAGACGATGGGGGAAAACACGTGAATGACAAGGATGCTCTAGCATTAGATGAATTGGATCTGAAGATCATCGAATACCTGATTGAGGATGGCCGAACACCTTATACACAGATCGCAGAAGAACTAGGTATTACAGAGAGCACCGTGAGAAAACGGGTTAGCCGCATGCGGGAAGATGACATTATCAAAATCCGGGCCATTACGGATCCTGCAAAGCTGGGCTATACCACTGAAGCCATTGTGGGCGTCCAACTGGATACGAAGGATCTGCCCCGTTCATTGGTCGTCCTAAAGGCCTTTGAGGAAATAACCCACATTAATGTTTGTGCCGGAATTTATGATTTAGTGATCGAGATCCGAGTTAAGAGTAATGAAGACTTGTTTGCATTTTTGACAGAGAAACTACGAAAAACCCCAGGTATCGCAAAAACCGACACTCTCCTGGTTCTGAAGACCGCAAAGGACCGTTTCATGCATTACTAATTGCTTCCCACTAGGATTTTCTGCAACTGAATAGCTATGTCCTATAAGAAAATTAAGGAGGATGGATATTGTGTCCAAGTATATCAGACGAGTCTTGATCTGTTTATTGATCGGTGTGGTATTTTGCTTTGCTCCCTGTGGCAGCAAGAACAATGGAGGTGTACTATGGGCTTCGGATCAGTGGGTAATTGATTTTAGCAACACCGGATTAACTAGCACGAAAGCATCTTTCTCAAAAGGCAGTGATTCCAGGGATCAGCTACCAGAGCACATGTTTTCGGATCTGTTAGAGTTGAAGTTCGAATCCGCCTGTGATCAGCCGATCACAATTAAGTATCCCGTGCCGAAGGATGACCTTCCAGAGGGAATTAACAACTATCTATTAGGCATAGGTGTTGATGTCATCTACGCCGGTGATAAGCAGAGAGATACCATTTATACCTACATTCAGATGGAGGAAGTAGACGGAATGCTCACCGCCAGTTTTACCCCGTCAGATTTCGATGAGATACGGCTTATGGGCAGTAGTTCCCACGCTTCTAGCACACCTTCTGGATACACGTACAAAATGGGTATCACAGGCGGAGAGATATACTATGAGCAAAATGGCCATTTCCGCATCACATTTCCGGGGATCACAGGCATGTTCTCTCAACTATATGTGGGGGAAACCACCGGTGAGAAGTTACTGCAGGCTTTGGAGGCTGCCTATGCGAAATTCTTAACGCTAGGATACACTTACAGCTTTCGTGAAAACTGGCCTATGGAGGTTACAGTGGATGCCATCGGTGGACCAGGGGAAGATGAGCTAGCTGTATATTCATACGGTTGGAACATAGCCGAGGGCAAGATCATGTTAAATAAGAGTCTATTTGAAAAAGGCCAATGTGACATGACGACCCTTACCCCTCTGCTAGTGCATGAATTCTTCCATTTTGTACAGGGAAATTACATATCCAATGAGTATAATGTTCTATGGTTTGATGAGGCTACGGCAAGTTACTACGAGTATGAGGCGCTAGGCCACGCCCCATCCTCTTTATATAACGAGGCCATGCTTTTGCTTGAAGGTGTCTTCCCAGCAAGCGACACCGCATCAGATGGATATGCACGGGTATCGTTGATCAAGTATCTACGGCAGCGCTACGGTGACAACTTTATCTTGGATATGTATAAACTGCTGGGTAACGGCGGATTCGAAGACGCCTATAACCTAGTTTCCGGCGGCGAGGATCCTCGCCTGTGGGCAACAGACTTTTATGTTCAACATTTATCCGGAAGCCTGATTGGTAGCGCATCTCCAATTTCCTTTGGCGAGATATATAACCACGTTAGAAAAGGAAGGATAGGCTTTGATAGGGTGGGCCAGCCCGTACAGCTGACTATCCCCGATAGGGATGAAATTGAAAAGCTTAAAAAGGATGGAGACGAAGTGGTGTTGGGCGAGGTATCTTTGCGCGCTCCATCATATGGAGTGCGATTTGCACCCATTATTATGGACGATGGGGAGATTGACAAACTCAACGATAATGATGCAGTGGCGATCAAGTGCAGTGATCCTAACGCACAGGTGACAGTCATCACACTTCAGGGAAGCTCAGGTATCAAGACTATACAGACCGGAGATGTTATCCTAGATAGCTTCAAGAAGAGCGTGGCCGACAACAGGTCTTTGTATCTTATAATGGTCACCGGACTACAAGACGCCGGCAGCGCCGACTATAAGGTTAGTGTCACCCTCGCCGAAAAACCATTATACGGGTTTGTCTACTCCGGTGGGCCGTATAGCAAATTATCTGAGATCGGAATGGTAACAGCGCTTAAGGGTGCTGATGTGATTAAGCTTGATAAGGATGGCGATTTTGCAGTTGATGTACCCTCCGCTAGCGTCACCATTCCAACTTCTAGTGGAACGAAGAGCAACATATATACATTCAATGTCAGCAATTTTACAATGAACGGTCACTGGAATCAGTCATTGAAAACCGGCGATGCATCTTTCAGTTTTGACATGAATTTACTACGAACGGAAACAAGCAAGATGAACACCTTCGCGGGAGAAGACTCTCGCGCCTATGTGACCACCTACGATTATTACGATACAGTAACTGGGACAGCTGTCCTGTCGGAAAACGGTGACAAAATCGCCTTCGATGTCAAACTAAGCGGCATAAGGAATGGCCAGTCCGTAATGAAGCTACATGTAGTGTACAGCAACGGAAAGGAATACTGGGGAGATAATCCGACCATTACCCCAGTTAACAGCAAGTACTCCGGAAAGGCCACCCACTTATTTACTCCATTGGTAGAAGCGGACGAAAAATGATTACAGGGCAAAATCGAAGTCAGGGGGACGAATAACCCCGACTACTATAAGACCCTAACCAAGTTTTCAGGATAAACCGTGGTAGGAACATGGGGTAGGTTTCCCTACCCCATGTTTGTTATCGAGGCCATCTACCGTCCAGATCCGGTAAACGGGGAAACTCTGCGTGGGGTTCAGTCTGATACCAATAGGCCACTGAGGCTATATCATCCGCTAAGGGCTGGAATTGACCCCCGGGCCACCAACCGATAGCCTGGACCGTCACCTTAAGATCCTGTTTGAAGCGCACCGGATCCATAACATGCCACCGGTATAGACCGTGTTTCGGTACCTGCCCAGGTTCCTTGGCCCAGAGGGGATAACCTAGGAAAGGAGCACTATAGGTCTCACCAAAGCACCAAGCCCCACCAACATAATCCTCGGTACCGGTACCACAAATCGTGGGATACTCGCTGTCTCCGTCAATATAGAACTTGACCTCCCCTTCACCCCACCAACCATCGGACATCTGGGTCCAGCTTAGGAAAGTTCCGACGTAGTGTCCTCTACCTTGAACATTGTCTAATATGGTATGTTCAGGGTGTTCACGGGTGGTTGTGGAACGACGCCACTGTGCATGGAAATAGGCAGCTTCCTCAGGCACTTCTGTGAGAGCATAATCTATCTGGTAAAAGAAATGGGGGATCTCTTCAAAATACTGGTTTTCAACAGTAATCCGGCAGTGCTTCCTAAAGGGCATCGGCCAATAGCAGTTGAATCCCCCCGATGGATTCACATTAACCGGAAGGGAACAGACATTATAGCGCATCCCATGCCCATTCGCAAAGAAGTCTCCCAAAGGTACTTCGATCGATGGCTCTTCTTCTCCGTCCCAGTAGAATCGCAAAATACAGCTCCGATACGAGTTGGTATGGGCGGTTATCCAGATATGTTGGATGATGCCGGGACCATCAATATCGGCAATGGTAGCCGTAGTACCCTTTGGCAAGGGAATACACGGTCGTACTTTCCAGCCCTTACCTAGTTTGGAGCAGGGCCATCCTTCCTTCGGTGGAACAGCCTGTGCTCCTGCACCTTTCTCTCCTTTTGGGTTCTCTGCGGTTATGGATCTCGTTTCTGCATCGTCTAAAAGTGGTAAAGTACCCAATCCGAAATTCAACCCGGGAAAAACCCTCATTCTGACTCCTCCATTTCAGTTAATGAATTCGGCTGCTTCAAGCCAAATACCGGAGTATGCATCTTTAGTCTCTGGCAATATTCCTCTTGCTTCTGAGCGCGAAGATTATCCAGGGAACTTACTCCAAATAGTGGGCCTAGGCAACACAATATCCCGTTGACACCTATGCCCATTATACCATGCGAATACTCCGACTTAGGTTTCTATCCCCCCAAGTGAGTAATCAACACCAATTCCTCGCAGGTATAGCGTTTCTGCATCTATCGAATGTATACCCTTCACCTTAATCTTTCTTATTTGCCCAGGAAGCAAATGAAACCCATTGGTCGAAGCGAACAAGAAAGGATCTGTCTGGCTTTCCACATGCACTAAGGGAATTAACATCCCGGATCTGCTTTCAACAGCTATATACGTATCATTTTGCTGTTGCGTAATATCTACTATTATGTCGCCCGCAGGATATTCCCGAAGAGGGCGTAGCGGGTACTCCAAATCTGTAGTAAATAAATAACAATTCTCCGCAGTAAGTCGTCCGTCAACTTTCAATTCGAGGATGAGGGCAAACAGGTTGTGTATCTGCGGCGTAACCTGCCAGACTAAGTCTAGAGCATGAACCTTCGCTGATAGGTTCACCGATTTGGTTTCCTGCTGAAGAATTTGTCCTTGGCAATCTACCAATGTGGCCGTGACTTCTCCTACCAGTGAACGACTACTGTGATCATGTGCGTAGACCTTAACAGTAAAGTTGTCCCCAGCCTTGTAGCTAATCCCTTCATACCTACAAGTAACAGCCTGGTGGGCAAAACAACGTTGTAAGAACCCATGGCTGAACTTAGCCATTCCATTGGCTTCGATCACCGAAGTGTTTGCTGTATTTGCATAGGGCTCATTGCCCATCCAAATCAGGATGCCACTTGTGGCAGGTTCCCGACGACGCATCGACTCCACTACATAGCGCAGGGATTCGGCCTGTAGGTACTGACTACAGACTGTGTAGTTCTCAAGCTCATCTTGTTCGGGAAGCCATGGTCCGAATAACTGATTCATTTCCTGCCATTGAATCCACCATGAACCCCGATGAAGCCACAGTGGGTTCTTCTGGTTTGGCGGCCAGACAGGATGAATGCCGGCAAACTCCCGTATTGTCTTTGCACTAGCTGTTGCCGGTGTACCCACCTCCGTACGAATAAGGGCATCGTCCTGATTGTAATACCGGTAGTGGTGCTTAGAACCCAAATAAACCCAGTTGCCGTGCACATCATGGTGGATACCCTTGCCAAAGTTCTCTTCCGCAGCAGAAAAGCTAGGCCCAGATGGGCTACAAGGTAGAAATACCCTGTCCGGATCAAGATGGCAAACCAGTTCCTTAAGCATCTTAAGGTTTGGATGATCAGCGTCGGCAGGCTTTGATGCACCCTCCATTAGAAGCTCATTACCGCCACACCAAACCATGAGGCTGACATGGTGTCTACGCCGAGTAATGGAACACCGGGCTGCTTCCGCCAAGGCTCTCATAAAGGCCGGATCATCGGAAGGTCGGTTTTCGATGCCTGATGATGACTGGAAAAACTCCTGCCATACCAGGATTCCCAGTTGATCACACTCCTCGTAGAAGGCAGCCTTCTCTAGCATAGCCCCGCCCCATACCCGCAGGATATTACAGTTCATCTGAGCAAAACGCCCGATATACTTAATGTAATCATCCCTAGTCACGGTGCCATAGTAGGGACTGATAGGTACCCAATTAACTCCCTGGAGGAAAAGTCTTTTCCCATTCCAGATCACCGTGTATGGCTCGGTTCCTTCGGGAGAGTTGGGATTAGGGACAATTTCCATATGTCTAAACCCTACGTTCTTACTCGTCCTCTGTACTAAACCTGCCGGGCCATAAACCTCAAGTATAACCTCATACAATGCCTGTTTACCGTACCCTCGAGGCCACCAGAAGTCTACATCCGGGATCCTTAATGTTAAGGTTTTCGCACATTGCCCCACCATTAACGAGTAGCTCTTCGTATCCTCAAGGATGACCTCTCCTGTCTGCATTGAGGTGATCGTGGTTCGTATCTCATAGTGGCCCTTCTTGAGTACCTCCAACTGCAACTGCGTATCTAGAATGCCGGTGGATGTATCAAGCTCCAAATTGGCCCGGGGGTAGAAGTCGGTAACCTGCAAATCACCTATTACATCTATGTATACATCGTCCCAAATCCCTACAGGCACCATTCTCGGACACCAATCCCAGTTGTAATTGAACCGGGGTTTTATTTTATCCACCCGGCTAGTATATCCGTATTGTCCATCGATCTCTGGGTTCTGGTAAAAAACGACATCCAAACGATTCTCTCCCGCAAGATCGAGAATATCGGTGACATCTACTTGAACAGGAATCATCGTGCCTTCAAAGGTACAAACCTTGACCTTATTCAGTCGGACCTCGCCCCAGTAATCTAAGCCTTTGAAACGTAGGTAATACCGTTGACCGCGCAGCCCCTGGGGTACAAAGAAGGTCTTACTGTAAATCCATTCCCTGTTTTCCACCCATTCGGCTGCCCGGCTATTGAACGCAAGGTTAGGATCTTGTATAAACCCCGCCTGCATGAGATCCACTTGGACCGCTCCCGGGACCGATGCGCGAATCATTGGTAACGGAAAGCGGCTGACATCTCCCAGTTCCATCGTCCGATCCTGCACCCACTGATGCTTGTAACATCCGCGCAGTTGCCAGTCATCCCCATTTAGGTAAAACCGCTTGTTCACTGAACTCAACCCCGTTTTCTAAATAGCCGGCACTCGGCCTAGTTCTCCTAAAGCTTCGGAGAATAAGACTTCCTTATTCTCCAACATAACCACCACTCACTTTGACACCTTGGTCTGATAGATCTATTCTTAGTTCCTCACCTTGGTATTCCAGGTTCCTCATCCCTCCGATTTCCCCAGCCAACTTGGCTACGCAGGGAATCCCTAGATCGTAGCGATAGCCATTCTTGACCCAGAGCATATCTATGAGTAATGCCGCTCCGAACATGGACGGGCGTACGCCGTCAGGATAGGGAAACTCCTCGATCAGATACTGCTCCGCAAACATATTCGCCCTAGTCACGTCCCGCACACAGATATTGGCCAGGATTCCCGCCGCCTCGTCGAATCCACGTTCATAAAGTCCATAGACAACAAAGCTAAGCTCTGGATATTTGGGCACCTCAAATCCGCAGAAAATCCTATTGGGGTCAAACACACTAAAGAACCTATTCGTGAGACTGGTCAAATGCTCACCTTCTTCTAGGAGATCCAAATGCAGGGCTGTGGATATCCATAGAGGGTTTCCAATGTTATTTTCGCCGGTCTTGATGTTATGGTATTCAACTGGTTCACTGGTAGGCGTTTCCCAGAACCAGTCTAAGCAATCTGCAAAAAAGGACTCTCTAGACCATTTCCACATCGATATATCGTCTTGAGCATCAAGGATCTCGGCTATTTGCTGGGCATACTTCATATCGATTAGGGCGGATACCACAAAATCTAGATCCATCACATCGGGATAGTCATGTTCCTTGAATATCCAACGAGGATTCTTTCTTCTCCATAGAAGATAACGTTTGATCGCAGGATAGGCCCTCAGAAGCTCTTCTTTATTTCCCGTCAGCTGATACAAAACCATCGCCGTCTGGGCCTTGCGCGAAGGAAGACTCTCACCGCCAAGTACTCCCTCTTCATCAACCAAAGACATAAGCCCTTGAAACGCTTGCCAGGCTGTGTTCGGATCCACATAAGCCAGGAACTGTATTCCGAAGAAGCTCTCCCAGGAAGCAGAAGGACGGGCTTCGTAAGCCCCTTCTGCCCACAATGACGGCTTTCCACAGGACATCTGGGGATAGCCAAAACCTGTCTCTTCCATAATTGGTAATACACTGCTAACAACAAACACCCATGCGCTGTAATAGGCCCGGCGGATTTGGCAAGGCGTAACTCCTAAGGGCTCAATACCAACTAGAGCAAAATTCTTAGGCTGCGGTACTTTAGCTAGGATCCGGTTCCAGAAGAAAGTCTGGCTTTGTTTGCGCTCTAGCCAGTTGCCCTTTATTAGGGGAACTAGTGCTCGATCAAAGGCTACAGTATTGCCTTTCTGAGCGACGGAGAAGGCAAGAGAGATCTGAATCTCCCTGCTCTCTATGGAGGAATCAATATATAGGGCCCAATAGCCTTGATCTGAAACCTCCCCAGGCTTATTACATCGCAGGGCAAGTGGGTCGGAAAACCGAGCATACTGAATGAAAAGATCATGGGGAAGGGCAATACTGTAGCTAAAGCCTTCACAATCCACGGTAAGCACATTGTTTGCCTGGTCCCAGGTTACCCTAGTTCCCCCTCTTCCGGCTAGGACAAGTCGTCCCATCATCCTTTTAGCATGGAGGGTGCGTACCAGAGTGTTTTCATCATAGAAGAAATCGCTTCCTTCAATCAGCACTTTACCACCCTGGTAATCTGCCCTAAACCCTAGTTCTTCTGGCGACCAACTGGTTTCAAAACAATCAGCTCCCCGCAATCCGCCGTCAGTCCCACAGACAAAGGACTGATTAAGTACCGTCTCTTTGCCCACGCCTATTGTGAAGAACCTGATCTTAAACCGTTTCTTTCCCTGCCAGCCCGTTGCCTTAACTACATCGTAAAGGAACGAGCCCGTCGCATCAGTATCCTTTTGCAGTACAAGATCTTGGGTCTCACCTTCACCCTTAACTTTGAGTGCCCAACTACCTTGGGATACGGGAACACTAACATAAAAATAGGGGAGATTGTCTAGATCGACCTCTAGCCAATGCTCCATGGTTCCCCATGGTCCCTTTGTTCCCGTTGCTCTAAGCCTAATTTGGCCATTCTCGTTTGTTATCTGCACATCAGAATCATACGACCAATTGGTGAGCTCGTGCTTAGTTACCTGGCCAGGCTCGCCAGAGTCGCACCACAAACTATGAACCTCCGGTAGTTCCACAGCAGTACCGTTTGCATAGTAACCGACGTTAAGAGGCAGCTGACACCCATTACTGTATTCGACTGGTGTATACCTGGTCCAAAAGCCATAGGGGTTAACCACTAGACGACTGCCGGGTAAACTTAGCCAACGCCGTTGATCAGGACCAGTTTGCCTTAACTGCTCACATGTAGGCGAACTTTCCAAGATCTCCACCTCCATTGTTCAATCTAGTAGCAGCTGTGTCCTGGATTGAACACAGCTACTACTAACATCTACCTTATCGCCCTTGACTTACCAGGCTCAAGTTCAAATTTCAGCTGTGCTGCGTCTAAGGTCTTCTCAATGTATCCGCCCGAGACCAGAACCTTACCCTGGTCAATAGAAACATCCAAGGTATCCTCACAAATCGTTAGACCCTTAAGACCTCCTGTCTCACCTGTATTGATAACATGGGGTGTACCAAGATCCATGCGATATCCATTCTTCAGCCAAAGCATATCGATTAGCATACATGCTCCAAACAAAGATGGTCGCACACCGGTGGGCTCTGGCCAGTTATATTCATGATACTGCTCGGAAAACATGTTCGCGCGGGTGATATCCCGTATGGCTGTGTTAATTATGATCTGCGCTTCTTCAGTATAGCCACGGTCCAATAGTCCGTATACCGTAAAGCTAATATCAGGATATTTGGGATAGGCAAATCCATTGAAAACCCCAACGGGGTCAAAAGCGCCCCTTAGACGCCTAAGCAAACTATCAAGATAAGGACCTTCGAGCATCTCCAATCGTAATCCCGTGGAAGTCCAAAGGGGGTTACCTAGTGAGCGCTGATCGTTTAGGGTGTTGTAGTATTGGACTGGTTCAGCAAAGGGAGTCACCCAAAACCAATCAAGATAGTCCTCAAACAGCTTTGCCCGTTGTTGGTGCCAAAAGCTAACTTCATCATCTCCCAGACCTAGGAGCGAAGCAATTTCAGCCATATACCCCATATCTACAATCGCGGACACGACAAATTCTGAGTCCTTCATCTCGGGGAAGTTGTGTTCCTTATGGATCCAGCGGGGATTGTCCCTGCGCCACAGCAGATATCGCTTCAAAGCCGGATAGGTATCGATAAGTATCTGTTCGTCATCGCTTAACTGATGAATAACCATGGCGGTTTGCGCCTTTCTTGAGGGAAGGCTCTCTCCGGCTAGCATTCCGGTCTCATCAACCAATGACATCAAGCCCCGAAAGGCCTCGCGCGCTGTCTTGGGATCCACATATGCATAGAACTGCATACCAAACAGGCTCTCCCAGGAGGCGGAAAATCTCGCTTCCTGGGCTCCTTCGGCCCACATGGACGGCTTACCTGCGCAAACCTGTGGATAGGCAAAACCTGTTTCTTCCATGGCGGGTAGGATGTTGCTGGCAAGAAATACCCAAGCACGATAGTAGTCCTTTTCTATTTCAAGGGAACTTACATCATAGTGCGGTACACCAACTAGGGTGAAGTTGTCTGGTCTAGGCACCTTAGACAGATAATCATCCCAGAAGTCCATTGCTTCCTGCCGTTTTTCCTCCCAATCCATAAATCCAATGGCAAGTCTGGTTTTAGCTATGGCCAGCATCGGGTTCTCGTGTTTCGCAGTAAAGGAGACAATAATCGCAACCTCCGTACCCTCAACACTTTTGCCGATGCTTAGGTCCAGTTGCCAAAACCCCTGTTTACCGGGTGTGTCTTGCCTGCCCCGATCACTAAGAATCGCATTTAATGAAGGGTAATAGCTGATATCCGGATCAACCAATGCAGAGAATCCTATAGCATATCGGTAGTGATCAGTCTCCACCGCAAGAGTCTTCGTCTGACTGTCCCAATCGATTTTCCCATCGTATTGCCCAATACAGGACAATTGCGTATTGCTGGTTGGCGCCTGTTTCAATATCATGCGGCGTACAATGGTGCTTTCATCGTATAAGTAGTCACTTCCTTCCAGCACACTGGTCTCACCATAGAAAGCCTTAAACGGTAACTCATAGGGCAACCAGCTAGTTTCATAGTGGGTTGCTTGACCTAGCCCATCGGCCCTTCCCACAAAACTGAGACGGTTAACAATTGTCGGCTGATCAATACCGATTGAAAACACTCTAACCAAAAACTTCTTTTTGCCCTTCCAGCCAGTGGCATCAGGAATGTTATAGACAAAAGCACCTTTTTTAGTTGTATCCTGCTGTATGTATGTATCCACTTCTTTCGTACCGTCGTTGACTTTTAGGGCCCACTGACCCTTTGTCTCCCCGATACTGATCTCAAGGTAAGGAAACTCATCGAGGTCAATCTCCACCCACTTCTCCAATGCTCCCCAACGCTCTCCTTCGCCCGTGATCGTCAGCCTAAGCTCTGATCCCGATGTGTCCGCTCTTAAGCCCTTTTCTGGAGTCCAATCGGCCCAATCAGAGCCTTTTTCATGGACGAAGGTCTCCGGCACTTGCTCTTCGGAACCCCTAGCAATGACCCCTATTAGGTTTGGTAGTTCATATACATTCCCGGAGGCATAGTAACCTACATTCAATGGTAAGTGTAAACCATTACTGTATTCCGCTGGAGTCATTGTCGTCCAGAAGTTATATGGATTGAGTACGATCCTGCTCTCCGGCATACTTAACCAACGCCGCTGATTAGGACTGTCATCCTCAAGTTCCCGTGCAGTCATGGCCAAAACACTAGTTGATGCTCCCATTATGAGAAACAGTGCTAAACCCCAAACCCAAAGTTCACTCTTCGTAAACACTGCGCTACCTCCTTCGGAAAATAAAAGACTAGGTCTGATGACGATTGAGTTCATCAATTAGCTCAGTAACCTTGATTGAAGCCAAGGCAATTACTTTGTCCGCGGCGCCATAGTAAACATATAGCACATCATCGATCACGGTCAATCCTTGGGGAAACACAACATTAGGAACATCACCCACACGCTCATATTCCTCTATCGGCTCAAGGATTGGGTAGGGAAGCCTTGCGATAACTCGGTACGGATCATCTTGGTCAAGCAATGCCGCCCCGACTCGGTAAACCGAATGTCGGTCAACACCATGGTAGATAAGCAACCAGCCAGCTTCCGTTTGGAGCGGTGGTGGCCCAGCACCGATCTTCAGGACCTCCCAGGCATAGGTAGGACGCAGCACGGTCTCTTGGCCGATGGCCTTCAGATGTGCCTCCCACGGGTGGCTCCTTACATCTAGCAACTCCTCTATCGTATCCACCATTAGCAGTTGGATGCTTGGCTCTATCCGGTGCATGTAAGCGATTTTGCCATTAATTCTCCCCGGAAAAATGAAGGCGTCCTTGTCCCAATGGTCAAAGAGAAGTACCCCTAGTTTAGTAATATTTGTGAAGTCCAACGTGCTGGCAACAGCAACCCGTGCCGTTTGCCCATCATATGCTGTGTAAAACAGATAGTACTGATGATCCAAGGATACAATGCGGCAATCCTCACAGCCGGCACTCTCCTCAGGTAGCGTCGGAGCTATGAGTGGAGTCTCCCTAAGCTCTACTACCCGTGTGGGTTCACTTAGTCTCGCATATCCAATCGTCGAGACATACCCTCTAGAACCAAAATCTCCATCGGCAATGCGAAACAACATGTGGATACCAGCATTGTCTTGCACGATACCCGGATTAAACAAAGCATCACCTAGTCCCGTTTTCCCCGGGGACATGATCACTCCATGACGTCGTAATCCTATCATTGCTGTTCTCCTTTTGTTCCTGTTATCAGTGTCGTCCAATGGTGTTAAGGTGGATTGTGGGGCCTTCTAGGCCCCACACCGCCAGTTACCGAATCACACGTACCTGACCAATCCGAACTTTTGCATCGGCACCTTCATAGAAAACTTTAAGCTCAAAGGGTCCCGGCTGGCCCGTGATATCGTACGTATATACTCCTGCGTTGCTTACCCCGCTCCATTTGAGCTCACCCAAGGGGGTCTGAATAGCTAGGACGCAGCGCCCATTTTTAATGCTATCTATTGTCACCTCTAATTTGGTGAATCTGGAAGCGTTTACGTCTATCAATCGACGGCATTCTCCCCAATCACGTTCTCCATTAGAGACTAACTCCAAGGCATTTCCAACCCAGCTAATCTTCGCCGCCCCACCACCGGGCACATACCATTCGTCTATGTTGGATAACTCATCAATAAATCCTACCTGCACGCCCGGATCGTCCTCATCTTCTATTCCTTCGATCCTTGCCCACTCCCGATCAAGAATTGCCTGGGCTGCGCCCTGTAAGCCTTCTAAAGCAGTTGCTGCAGATGCCTGACCACTACGTACGGCACTGCTTGCCTGACCGAAGAGCTCAAGGATCTGTCCCCAGCTTGTCAAATAAGGAAAGCCACGCAAATATGCAAGTTCTTCAATCCAGGCGAGAAGCTTTGGGTTTTCCTGTAAATAATGCTGATAAGTGTCGGTTCCTAGTGCTGTTTGACTAACAGGTAGATACCCTGTCTCAACGGCCCAGTGGGCCAAGTTTTCCGGCTCCATTAACCATTTGACAAAGGTCCAAGCCGCTTGTTCTTTTTCGGGAGTGGAGCGGAAAATTACTAGTTCCTTATAGTAGTTGAGACTTGCTCTAGTACCCGTTTCGGAAATGGGAGGATACGAAGCATCTGCTTCAAAGGAAAAGTCCTTAAACTGCCCATACCAACCAGCGTGGGTTACCATCATTGCTGCGGAACCATCAGCAAAGCTACCACCAGCTATGCGGTGATTGACAACGAGATCACCATACCATTGCAGGGCATCAACTGTTCGTGGGTCTGTGAATGTCACCCTGCGCAGGTCCTCCGATACCAAACTACCATTGTTCCGCCAAATCCACTGGACAGACATATAGGGAAAACCCCATAGATGAAAGCCGTACTGGCCACTGTCAGCATCTGTGAGTTTCTTCCCGACGTTCACAAACTCACTCCAAGTCTCCGGGGCTTCGGCAATACCAGAGTAAGCGAACTTGTCTTTGTTGTACATTAGCGCTTCAGAACCAACTTCAAAGGGAACACCCCATTGGTGTCCTTTATACTTGTCTTCATCCCACAAACCGGGCCAGAACTGCTCTGTATCGAAATCATCATTGACAGCCAGTTCATCTACGGGCACGAGAATATCTGTATCATAGAAATTGATGAACCAGTCCGGACCTACCCAACCAAGATCTGGCGGAATACCAGCAACAATGGCCATTTGGTACTGCTCACCTAGGTCACCTGGTACCCCCCTGTGTCTAACCTGTATGCTCGGATGGGTACTATTGAATTGCTGTACCAACTGATTGAGTGTCTCTAAGGACGGACCAGCACCGAAATTGGTCCAAAACTCTAGTTTCACGGTAGCAAAAGATGATGAGACCGCAAGTAGGACTATTAGTAACGGCGACACAGCAATTAGCAACCTCTTATAATAGGTGCTGTTTTTCATCTTAGTAGCCTCCTTCGAACTATCTCATGTGGTCTGTGATACGTACCCGACAACTATTCAGTTAATAGAACGCTCTCCCTTTGTTGCATCCCCCCAACCAATTATTTGCTCGTAGTTGATGCAACTCCTTATTGATATGTATTCGCCGCCTTTTGCAATTATCCTGCAAATATGAAGGATATTGTACATGCGGTTTTACAATTAGTAAAGTGTACCTCCTACATGGCAGACACCTACAACAGACACGAACCTAGTAACAGACGGCATTTGGAGGACGCCGTTAGTCCTTTCCGGCAAATATCTCTTCATGCAATACCGATGCAACACTCTGGGAGGGTTTTGCATCGGCTTGCCGGCTGTCGGCTCTGTTTTCTCGAAACATCCACAGGGTACTACTCTCAGTTTTAACCCTCCGGAGCAATTTGTGTTAGATACCACCAGAAGTAGACTGTTGGCGTGTACATTATTTGTGAATTGTGCTGGAAAGATAAGGTGAAATGGGAGGCAGTGCGGCTTGGTTTTGAAGCAAGTATTGTCCTTGCTTGGTTCCTCGTCTCGGTAATGTAGAACGGGGATGAGCTTTTCTTAACCCACATAAGACCCTACAAGAATAGTAGTACCTTTCCTCCAGTCGCAATGACAAGACTTCATGCGTAATGTATGAATTACTCCGAAATATGCATAGTACTAGATTCTCTGGACATTGGGTACACCAAGCCCATTCAATTCATTTTACACTGGTACGTAGTCCAGTCCAGATGTCTGACTCTACCTAATGCGACACCCGAAGACTCACTAGGCTAGACTGGCACAGTGTGATTGATTCAATGCGCCGAAATGACTACTCGGGGCCCACAGGATGACTTAAGCAAAAAGATGTAACATTATAGACTGGACTCGGCACTATCAGCTCTACTACCCGTTAAAATCCCGAACCGCTTTGACCATAGCAAGGTAGTTGCTAACAGGAACATAATTGGCAATCGTATTGCCAGATCCAGCGGCGTATCCCCCGTCTGGAGCACATTGTTCTAGAATTCGACAGGTGTAGTCATAGACTTCTTGCTCCGATTTCAAACAAAGGAAATTGACATCGACTCCACCTAAAATCGCAATCCGATCTCCCCAAAGACGTTTCGCCTCAGTTACCGGCATAATTGCGTCTTCAAAGGAATGCTTGGCATCAACACCTGCAGCAATAATGTCCTCCATGATCTCCTTTAGCTGGCCACAACTGTGCAGAATCAATGGCTTTCCCGCCCTATGAACGACCTCTGCTATTTGCTGGTACCACGGCAGAATGTATCGGCGAATATGCTCCGGGGAAAACATGGTTCCTGTCTTGTACCCCAAATCATCACCAAACCTATATGCCCCAATGCAATCCAGGGGGGCTAGGCGCTCGGCTATCCCAACGAGGGTCGCGCCGATCCTCTGGAATAATTCCTCCACTAGGTCTGGATCAGTATAGACCGCCAGGGATAAGTTCTCCAAGCCCATTAAAAAGCTTGCATGCTCAAAGGGACCTCCGGATCCGCCCCCGATGATCTTCATCCCAGGGGGTAGAAGACTACCTACAAGCTCAAAGACTGAATAATCTACAGCGTCATCGATCTGTGGCCATGGACAGGCAAGTAGAGCATCCATAGTTTGAATCGGCCCGCTACCTTCATCCACCCAATGGCGCTCTCCGCGACTATACAGAGCCGTATCCTGTCCACGCCGAATGTTTCTTTGGGCAAAGTTCGGTGCCAACTCCAAAGGCACATAGTCATAGCCTAGCTCTTCATAAAACTGGACTAGTCGCATGAAGTAATCGGTGGTATCGTCAAACTCGAGTCTAAACCCCATTATTTCCTCTATGATCTCCAGATCTACAAAATGCTCATATAAGGGTACCCGGGATGGGTTACCCCCGTTCAGCACTTGTGCCATCACATCAAAGCTTGGATTCATCTGCCGCACCCTCCGATTATTCTAGATTGGATGAATTCTACCCATACCTTACCTTGGGGATCATAGGTCCATACTTCGTCCAAGGGCACAGGCCGAGTTTACCGTCTGCTCGAGGCTTCATCCTCGAAGAAGTCCCATCAACAAACCAGCGATAAAGCAATCCCCAGCCCCAAGTTGCAGAGGTAAACGTCTCTGGTTTGTAACTTGCACACCACAGCCTACGATTCGTCCAATTAGGTAAATTCTTAGGCGTTCCTTTGCCCAATCTCTCCCGTGTAAGATCTGGACTAGTTTGTACATGGTACCCCAAGATGCCACACTTAATCCCAACAACCGAAGCACCAAGCTCTAGGAAACCTTTGGCCATGCGGAAAGCTAAGTCCGGGGTGGCTTGGTCTTTTTCCTTCGGTCCCATAGCTTGATAGGACTGGAAGCTTTCAGGCTCCAGAATGAGCAAAGACTCCTCCAGACTGGGCAAGAAAATATCCACGAGGGGAAGGGGCTTTTAGAAATAAGGCGCCAATCTTCCCTTCAACACCTGGAACGGGCATGGCCAAATCCAAAGATACTGTTACTTTGTGTTTCTTTGCGGTTTTTAGAGGCGAACTAGTTGCTCCCCTCGGTTAGTATAAAGAGCCTTCATTAGCAGTGGATAGCCAAAGTGCATAATCTTCGTATGGGATAGGGCGGACTCATCCAGATCATCCACGGTGAAGGTAGCGTTACACCCAGGGTAATGAAGGAATACACGATCAATACTAGCCGGTGAGAGAACAATAGTGTAAGAGGTGTTTTCCCCTTCATGGACCATGTCCTCCGAATCTGGAGCGCAACGACACAAATGCCAATGGCAGCCGCCCCGAAAGGATCATTGCCCACCTTGCCCATTAACCTTGTTCTCGCACCTAGCTTAATTAGCGCAACCCCGTATTCGCCACTGCTCCTCCGGTACTAATCTGCAGCGGCCCCACATGATTGAGTTTCCCTGGTTGCACCATATCCGATAAGGGAACCCGTAAATCCTGTGGGAAAGTTGGAATCAAGTCAACACATAGATGACCGGCTACAATTGCTTCATAGTCCTTCACAGTTGTTCTCCTGTCGGGGTTAGACTTTACCCTCAGAACTAAAGGTCTTCATCTTTTCCAAGACACATTCAAGCACCAATACCTTAATCACTTCTAACAAGGCTGGGATTTGCCTGATGTTATCTGTAGTTAAAGCCTTCCTAACCGCATCTACCGCACCCGTAGAGAAATCGGTGAAGACATTAATCTCACAGATCCCCACCAGAACAAGCCGCAGATTTTCTGGCTGGAACGGGCATAGATGCCCTAGCGCCAAAACCCCGTGATGTTAAAGGATCCAAGTATGTATGGTCCTGGAGCAGAACTTAGGACCATCTTAAGAACAACCAAGGCTCCTCCTTGGGAAGCAGCCGTAGTATTATTTACAGTCAGCCACCCGTTCCTTAATCCGGTCAATCTCCGATGAACAGGTCAGAACGCCAATTTCTAAATCGTAGTGCCGCTCTTGTTGGGGCTGGAGATAGTGCAAAGTACCCCGCTCCCGCTCCAGGGCCCTTCCTTCCACAAAGCAATTGGCTGGCTCAAGACCGAGCACGTATGTGCCTTGCCCAAACATCTTCCATTGCACAAATTGAGGCAGCTGGCTCTTTTTATATTTCAGATAGATCCCCAGCCCATCGTCTAAACGCCGGTTGATCACTGCAACATATGTAAAGCCTTGCGCGTCTTGGCCCATCTGATGGTAATATACCTTCTCCTGATATGCTGGTTGAGGCTCTGTGATCTTTGCAAAATCCTGTAGATCCCGTTCTGCTTCCTGGTCCCTTGGGGTCACTTCAATGGATGGTAGTAGAAGATCTGTTTCGGGATCAACCAAGGGAAAACCTAAGTTAATATGATATAGCAACATATGCGGAGTGGTTGTAAATCCAAGGTTTTTCACTCGATCGTGGACGAAAAAACGGTTTTCTCCAAGCTTTGCCTCCACACGACGGTGTAGGATCAGATTCTCTCCGAATACCACCGCTTGTTTCATTTGGCCCTCGGCCCACATCAAGTAATCATCATCTTGCCAGCAACCACCGACATGGGTATTAGAGGCAGGGATGTTTGAAATACGGCCATGTAGCCCTAATTCTTCACCGGAATCTTCCGACGGAGAGCCAACCGAGGTCAAGCCACAGGTTACTAACATTCCTCCGTGGAAACTGCGGAGCCAACCGGTGTTCCTCGGGTCATAATAGGTGGGAGCAACCCTTCCTGTGGGAGAACGCCACACCAGGGGAACACCCTGGTATTCTGTGGTACTAATGTCCATACCGCGGCTTAGGAGGACGTCAAAGCTAAGACCTGTACCTGTCCTAAACCGCACCCCTTCTACACCCTGTTCTAGTCCTTCGTGCAACTGAAAACGCTCTACTCCTCCGAGTTGAGAGATATCACCCACCCGCTGGAGTAGGTCATGCTTTGTATAGGTTTTTCCGTAAAGTTTGGGCATGAGTTTACCCTCTTTCTAGCTTTGCCTTAGTAAATACTCATTGGCTAAGAAGTGTCTTGCTCGTTCATCTTCGACAATGGCGGGAAAACGTCCTGCCTCTTTCAGGAATCGGTTATCCCTTCAATCATCATTAACTTGGGATACCTCCCCAAGCAGGTCTTTGCCTGTTTTCTCTTCACCCCAAAACCGATGATACACGGAGGTTTTTAGGGTAATACCTTCACCCGGCATCAGCCGAATCATGGTCCCTGCTGGCACTTCGTATCTTCGGCCATCTTCATACATTACCACGGGAGTATCGGCTGATTCTTTAGCTTCAATCGATGGAGATGAAAGGACATCACCTGTTTCTCTTCCACAATGAGCTCCTTCTCGGCATAGGTTCTGGTGTATTTGGGGCAGTTGCTGGTTACCATTACGGAGCGTGAACAAGAGAAGTCCTAGTCTAAGGAAATCCCCACTACCGAAGTCCGTTGCGTCGCACCCGAGCATGTTATCCCTAGTCTTATCATATTCACTGCCTTTCCTTTCCCCTTCCCCCAAGGCCCCAAAAGGCAAAGGGTGGTAAGTGGAAGCTCTGCTGTTTTGAAAAGGAAGTCGCATCTTTGATGAGTCTGAACGCCTCATGTCGTTGGCACTGTCTTGGAGTGCTCTGCCCCCTTGTCTCATCGTTAATTTTAAGGTGTCGCCGTGATCTCCCACCGGCCTTCAGCCACCTTTGCTTCAATCTGCTTAAAGGCCTCCGGGATCTGTCAGCCAGTAAGTCACCGCCTGGCTCTACAAGAAGATGGGTTCAGGGAATTTGTCAACACTCATCCACCGTCTCAGGCCAATCCCACTGCCAATTCGTATCACTGTGGGCATGTCCAATATAGTGCACGTTGTAGGCTTCACAAGCAAGCTGTGAGCCAAGGACTCACCCGCTTGCAGCCTGGAATAAACATGTTGCTCTGTAGTCTCTACTACCTGCCGGTACTATGGCTTTTCAAGACCTTGCACAAACCTAGCCTAATACTCAAAGCGCCGTACAACCCTTGTTCGTTATTGAAACGTTCCCGTAAAAACCGACCGACCTTCATGGGGTATCATCCTCCGCCTACATTAATGTCCTTTGCTTCAAGTGCAACGGGATACATGATCCACGCTCTGAATCAGTCACATTCTAGCTGGACTCCCTCACCACTAGCTCCGTTGGCACCAACACCCTCCATCCGATCTTTCCCCAGTCTAGCTGCCAGTGGACTAGCATAGAGGCCGCGATCTGGCCCATTTTTTCTTTATGGATTCGCACCGTGGTCAACGGAGGGCTAGTATACAACCCCATCTCTACATCGTCAAAACCAACAACTGAGACATCCCGGGGAATTTGAAGTCCTTTCTCGGTAAAGGCACGTATCACGCCAACCGCCATCGCATCATTACCCGCTAGGACCGCATCAAAGTCCCCCTTACGAAGGAGCCTTAGTCCCTGCTGATACCCTTCCTCAACGGTGCAGTATCCTGAGGTCTGCAGAATTAGGTCCTCATTGTACTGACCCCCTGCCTCCTCGATGGCCAATCGATACCCGCGGTATCTTTGTAGCATACTGGGGTGATCCTTTTCACCACTAATAAAGGCGATTTTCTCCCTGCCACGACTCTGTAAATGGCGAACCGCAGCATAAGCCCCGTTGAGGTTATCTGGTTCCACCGTCGGAAGCTGCCCATGCTCAAAGTCCACTAAGACAATCTTGAGTCCCGCAGTAATCAGTCGCTTTATGGTTTTTGAAGATATAGCTGCCGCCACGATCACCTCATCAATTTTGAACTCTTTTAGATCCATGAGCAGCCAATCAACCGTATCTTGCTCGTTAATTGTAAACAAATTTACGCGCATGTTTTCCTTGTTAGCTAGTTCCTCAGCGCCGAGTAACACTTTTGTGTAAAAGGGTTCATTGGTCCCAAAGTAGTGTTTGCTAATGATAAAACCTATCTTCTTAACGGTCTGCTGCCGTTTGGCTTCGAACTTCTCCAGATAACCAGTCTTTTTAGCTGCCTCAAGGACCCTTCGTTTTGTTTCCTCGCTGATCTTTGGTGAATCGTTCAATGCCCTTGATACCGTGGCACAGGAAATACCCAAAAGCTCAGCTATATCTGACATGCTAACCAAATCCGACACATCCTTCTTGTCTCTCGGCCTCACTAACCGAGGCGTGCTTTCATCAGTATATGTCTTCTCAGTTTATGCAAAAAGTCCTGCAAAAGAAGACGCCATTTTCATTAAAATAGTGTCATGCACACAAGATAGCTTAACATCACGTCTCCTTATTCAAGTCTAAACAAGGTTTTTGGAATTACCGTCAGTTGTTGCTGTGCGAGGTTTATTGCCTTGTCTTTGCATGTTTATCCCAAGATCCGTGATTTATCATTTTATCCTGTCGCTCGCGCCGAAAGTATTACCCTAGGAAAGTAGACAAGGTAGCATGAAAACCTGTAATTATGGTATCATGGTAAAGAATGAGCGAGCGTATTACCCATACGCGAACAGGGATTTACTAGGATCGAGGAGTAACACATCAAACCTTGTTAAACACTAAGACCAACATATACCAACCTGTCATAATTAAGAACCTAACCGCGACATACATCGCAAGGTTCGTGGAGGTGCGATTCATTGACTGATAACCACATAATCCAAAAGATCGCCGATACCGTGCGGGGTCTGAGCGCCGATGGCGTGCAACAGGCCAACTCCGGACACCCGGGAATGCCCTTAGGCTGTGCGGAAATCGGTGCAGTTCTCTTTGCGGAAATCCTCAAACATGATCCCACAAACCCAACGTGGGCTGATCGAGATCGATTCATACTATCCGCAGGCCATGGATCCATGTTCCTGTATTCCTTACTTCATTTAACCGGGTATCCCTTGTCTTTAGATGATCTGGCTCACTTCCGGCAATTGGGCTCCAAAACCCCAGGGCATCCCGAATATGAGGTTGAGCTTGGTATTGAGACCACAACGGGACCTTTAGGACAAGGCATTGGCAATGGCGTTGGTATGGCCTTGGCAGAGGCCATGCTGGCAGCACGGTTCAACACAACCGAACAATCCATTGTTGATCATTATACCTATGTGTTGTGCGGTGATGGATGCCAAATGGAGGGAATTTCCTATGAAGCAGCATCACTAGCAGGGCATCTGGGACTAGGAAAGTTAATCTTGATCTATGACTCAAACGAGATCAGTATTGAAGGTAGCACGGACCTCGCCTTTACCGAATCCGTGGCACAAAGATATGCTGCTTTCGGCTGGGACGTCACTGAAATAGATGGTCACAATATTGATGAGATCCGTAACGCCCTACTGCAAGCTAAAAAGGTCTTGGACAAACCCTCCCTGATCATTGCCAAAACAAGTATCGCCAAGGGTGCACCTAATCTTCAAGGTTCCGCAGCCGCCCATGGGGCACCCCTAGGTGACGAAGAGATTGTCTTACTGAAAAAAGGAATGGGCTTCCCCGTAGATCAGAAGTTTTACGTACCGGAAGAGGTTAGTAGCTTCTTTAAGGGAAAAATACAGCAATGGTCTGCCATCCGCCAGGAATGGGAGATGCGCTTTGACCAATGGAGGAAAGAAGAGCCCGGGCTCTATGAATTGTATCAAGCGCACTTTGCTGAAGACCTGCCTGATGGGATAGGTGCCTCCATCGACTTCCAGTCCGCCGTGTCCACCCGGGATGCAGGGGGATTAGTGCTAAACGCCCTCGCTAAGGAGCTGCCGTTCCTGGTTGGTGGTTCTGCAGACCTATCACCATCAACTAAAACAGAGCTTAAGGCCGCTGGTGCAGTAGCCAAAAACAGTCTTGACGGGAGGAATATCCATTTCGGCATCCGGGAACACGCCATGGGAAGTATTCTCAATGGTATGAGCCTGCATAGGGGTTTTAGAGTTTTCGGTTCCACCTTCTTGGTCTTCTCCGACTACATGAGACCAACGGTTCGCTTAGCCGCTTTAATGAAGCAACCGGTTGTGTTCGTGTTTACCCATGACTCAATCTTCGTAGGCGAAGATGGTCCAACCCATCAGCCTATCGAACATATAGAAGCACTGAGGGTCATACCCAACTTGCATGTGATTAGGCCCGCCGATGGCCGTGAGACTAAAGCCGCTTGGTTGTTCGCCTTAGCTGAAAAGGCAACACCAACCGCCTTGGTACTTAGTAGACAGAAGTTACCTATTCTGCCGGGGACAACAAACTGTCCGATAGACAAGGGCGGTTATGTGTTAGAAAAGGGCTCGGATAGCCCAGACGTGGTCCTAGTTGGTACAGGTAGTGAAGTAGCCGTATGTGCCGATGCTGCTTTGAAGCTCAAGGAAGAAGGCATCACCGCACGCGTTGTTTCTATACCATGTCGTGAACTGTTCTTGGCCCAGGATGAAAAGTATATACATCAAGTCCTAGGCACTGATACCCCCAGAGTGATCATTGAAGCAGGTCGCACAAATGGCTGGTACTCGTTGGTCGGGGCCAAGGGATGCGTCATTGGCATTGATCAGTTTGGCGAAAGCGGTCCCGGGAAACAGGTAGCAGAAAAGCTGGGAATCTCTGTAGAACATGTGGTACAAAGAGCAAAGAGTCTATTGTGAATCTAGGTAACCGAGAGCATAATACATTACAGCAAGTAAACTCCATGATGACTGTGTAAGAATGAACTCACCCCGTGTGAATACAGCCGCTAAGGACACTCCTTTAGCGGCTGTATTGTTTTCCCCCTACTGACGCTTGGTTGGTGTTTACCAATTTGTTAAGAAGGAGATCAGGAGCGTTCTAGAGAATTCAGCATTAATATTCCGATAGGTCAGGTGGTATTATTGATGGATTCACGTACCCGTTTGTTAACAGTTCTCCATAATGAAAAGCCGGATCGTCTGCCGTGCCAAGTGCACAGTTGGATGCCCTATTATCTAGAACAATACCTGAACGGATTGGACCAATATGAGGCCTATGCCAGGTTCGGTATGGACGCGGTGGTCTATACCGCCCCAATCTACAGCTTCAATGAACGTTCTAAACGAAATTGGCAGGTTTACCGCAGTGAACACACCGATCCTGAGGGGCAAATCCAGTGGCGGGAGAAGATTGTCACGCCCGAGGAAACCCTCACAACCGCCGGTGGAACAAACCAGTTCACCACATGGACCACGGAGTATATCATTAAATCCGAGGCGGACTTCGAGATATGGAACAAATATGTACCAATTCCCGAGTCGGTAGACTGGTCCCCGGTTCTTACAGCGAAAGAGCAGATAGGAAACAAAGGGATCGTCCGTGGGATTCTTTTCGATTTCGGTCAGGGTAGCCCCTGGCAGAGTTTTTGCTGCCTTTTTGGTACCGAGGAAGCAATCCTGGCCACCTTTGATCAACCTGATTGGGTACATTATGTCCTCCAGTCCCTCCTAGATAAGAAGTTACGCGTCATTGAACGAGCTGGTAAGTTTGCCTTTGATCTGGTCGAGACCGGTGGGGGACATGGATCAAACACGGTGATTAGTCCCTCAATGCATCGGGAATTCTGCTTACCCTATGATCAAAAACAACATGAGGCTATTCACAACGCTGGATCAAAAGTGGTCTACCATTTATGTGGTGGCTTGATGCAGCTTCTAGACCTAGTGGTGGAAAATGGCGCCGATGGTTTGGAGACAATGACCCCTCCGAGCATGGGAGGCGATTGTGATTTAGCCTTGGCCAATCAACTAGTTGGTGATCGACTCTTTTTCATTGGCGGCTTCGATCAAAACCGCGGTTTTGAAAAGGGAAATCCCACGGATGTAAAAAAACAGGTATATGAGCTACACGCCGCATGCCCTGATGGTGGATATATCTGTAGCCCGTCCGACCATTTCTTCTTCGGTAGCCCGGAGAACCTTCAAGCCTTTGCCGATGCTTGCAAGGAATGCATTTATTGATGGGAAGATACAGAGGATGACGCAATATGCCTAATTGGCGGGGAACAATAAGATTACCGTCATCCTCCCCACTCCTTTGTCTAGCGACGCCATAGAACACTCACGGCACTCTTGTGCCATTGAGATTGACCGTGTCTTCATGGCATAGAGTCTTGTCTCCCTAAGGGTCCCGTGAGAACATAAGGACGGCCTGCCCAACAACCGACCCTCTCCCTGCGTCACCATACCAGTACAATCGGTGCCGGCTTGACTTGTGTCTTCAAGATGGTAATAGCCTCCGCCACGATGACCTGAAACAGTAACTTGGTCACCATGGCAATAGGCTAATCAGAGTGAGTCTATCAATGAAGAATGCAAGGACAATCGAAAGTACGAATACAATCGTTTTTTGCTTCAGTGTCGTTGGCAACATCATGCATAGGGTCAGTCCGAAACCTAGACCTATAGCCAAGGCGGTTTTATGTGTATACAGAGCCGGATAATTCTCAGCAAAAATCAAGGCGATGGGCAATGCTGCAGATATCAATCCGAGGATACCGTTGCCCTTCGAAAACCACACGATGAAACCTGCCATCGGTGAAAGGAAAGAGACAACAAGCCATCCCATGAAGTACGCTTTAGGGAAGAATCCTTCCACAATCTGTCCGTAGGTGTAGTACGAGGTTAGCATTGCCAAAAAGAATAACATGACATTTATGGCAGCGGTAATAGGGTGCCGGCTAAATGCCGCAATTAATGTCGCCGAGAACACCCACATGCTGAGCCTAGTTCCGATTTCACCAATGATATGGTAATTGTCCATGGCTTTGGCCAAAAAGCCCAGTAGCAATCCCAACAGGATGATGCCAACTGAAAAAATCAGTTCTTTGGAGATGCTTATTCCCTCGGGAAGAGGTCTTACATTCCTCATCATGGTTCTCCTTCCAATAAGCACCGGATTATAGGCTAACTGCCCCCCAGCTACGACTGCTTATGTAATCACAGATATATTAAGTATTGCACGTGTCCCTTTCTGTTTCCTCCTCTTTTCTGATTATTGGATGACGCTGTCTTAGCAGAGAGACTGATGGGTGGATCAAAAAGAGGCAGCCAAATTGGCTGCCTCTAAAATAAGTTCCCGGCAATGACCTACTCTCCCACTGCGTCACCACAGCAGTACCATCGGTGCTGGAGGGCTTAACTTCTGTGTTCGGGATGGGAACAGGT